>JAJRTM010000803.1 GCA_024278285.1 Planctomycetota bacterium | reverse complement strand
CACTTTCCGGATTAAAAGAGGTCCGCTGCGATGCCTGCAACGGCACGGTTATTTTTGATGGAGCGTTAACGAGTACGCATTGTCCGTACTGCAATTCGCCGATTCAGCTTGATGAAGTTCACGAAATCGAAACGCGGATTTCTCCCAACGGCGTCCTCCCATTTCAAATTACTCACCAGCAGGCTCAGCAGTCGTTAAGTAAGTGGGTGAAATCTCTCTGGTTCGCTCCGGGCGATTTCAAAAAGCTAGGTATTCAAGGAAAGTTCAACGGCGTTTACATTCCTTATTGGACATTCGATTCCTTCACCACAAACGCTTACCGGGGCCAACGAGGCAAAGAATACCGCGTGAGAGTCGGAACAGGAAAAAATCGCAGGACCGTCACCCGTGTTCGCTGGTATCCGGCTTCAGGAAACTTCCAGCGTTTTTTCGATGACGTTCTCGTTCCGGCTTCGACCGGGCTGTCGGCTGAGTTAATCCGAAAAATTGAACCGTGGCCCCTGCGAAAAGAAACGTTGCCTTTTACGCGGGAAGCGATCGCAGGTTATTTGGCGAGAACCTACGAACTGGAATTGGATCAAGGTTTCGAGCAAGCAAAAGTTCGCATCGCAGAAGCGATCCGCAGCGATGTTCGCCGGCGCATTGGCGGAGATCGGCAGCGGATTCAGCACATCAATACCGACCACTCTGCGATTACGTTCAAATACCTGTTACTGCCGATCTGGCTGCTTTCGTATCGATACAAACAGAAGGTGTATCAAATAATGGTCAACGCAGCGACCGGGAAAGTTGCAGGCAAACGCCCTTACAGTTGGTGGAAAATCGCCGGGACTGTTTTGTTGTTCGCTATGTTAATACTAGGAGGTTTTTTCCTGATGGGGGGATTCAGCACCGGTTCTCCTCATTCTCTCAACAACTTTCAAAACTTTCCTGCGCATCCAAACTCATTTCAATTTGATTTTTGAACCCACTACTTTGTACCCTGCTGTTAAACAAAATAGACAACATGAAATGTGCTGCGCATATCAGGAGTATTGCCAATGTACTTGTTTTATATTATCCCGCCGATGCTGCTGATGGTTTGGGCTCAGTATCAGGTGAAATCTGCTTTTGCAAAAGGGATGCAAGTCCCTGCTCGTCTTACCGGGGCTGTCGCGGCCAGGCAGATTCTCGATGCCAGCGGCTTGACAAATGTCCCGGTGGTGGAAACTCAGGGTTATCTTTCCGATCATTTTGATCCGCGCGCCAACGAGGTGCGTCTCAGTTCGAATGTTTATCACAATCAGACCGCAGCCGCGGTTGGGATTGCAGCTCATGAAGTGGGGCATGCGATGCAGTATGCACAATCTTATGCCCCACTTGTGATTCGAAACCTGGCTGTCCCGGCTGCCCAGTTTGGCGGCGGAGCTTTCACGGTACTCCTTCTGCTTGGCGTGATGTTGGGATCGATGCACTTGATGCTGCTGGGCGTTTTCTTGTTTGGTGGAGTTGTCTTTTTTCAGTTGATCAACTTACCAGTCGAATTTGATGCCAGTAATCGAGCAAAACAAATTTTACCCGAGATGAACATTGTCGATCAACAAGGGGCAACCGCAGTAAACCGTGTACTGAATGCAGCCGCTTTGACTTATGTGGCTGCCACGCTACAGGCCGTTTTGACGTTCGTCTACTATTTCTCGCAAATTGCTGGTCGCAGAAGATAGCCCGAATCTTACCAACAAGGAGAGTGCAGTCATTCATCAATAAGCCCTTGACTGTACCGCCGCTATTGGATGCCCCCTCTTTTCCTTGTTGAAACGCCCCAAAATCACCTTAAATACGCCAAATTGTTAATTGAGGTGATTTCGGTAGATTGTTGCGATTTTGCTGAATGGCGCGAGCCATAAATTTCTTCGCAGTTTTAGCTCCTTGTCTGTCCGAAGTACCACAATGTTAATGGTGTTTCCATTTAAGGAAGCGACCATGACCAGGTGACGGGTTCCAATTGTGATGGGAATTCGTTTCTGAAGTGATGATTGCATCTGAGACAGATTTGTGATCAATTTTCGAGAAGGCTTTCGCTGGTCTCACTAAATTAACACGACAGCGATTTTATTTAGTTGGTTTCGAAAATCCCGGTAGGGCAGAGAATCTTCATCAAGAGCGTCATTTCAGAAGAATAGGTTTGTGTGTTGCCAAGGCAACTTATCAACACACACAGATTGAACTGTAGAGATGACTAACTTTGATTCTGGCGTTTGTTTCTCATTATCAGAAGAGTTTTTTTGGAACGAGGCTTTATGACTAATTTGCATGCGAGTTTAACTTTCGATCTTGGCTCATGTGTGAAAAAAGGCGTATGTGCCAAAGTCGCTACAACCGGAACAACCGGTATTGAAAATGAGAAATCCTGTTCAACTTGGCGTCTGGAATGTTTTGACAACCGTTTTCAGAATTGGTTGACGAAATAGACAGACAGGTTTGCCCGTACTTTCCGTGTCGTAAAGAACAAAGCATGTGACTCACACCTGTTGGGATTGGCCCAATCGTCATTGTTTTTGTTCGCGACGTTGTCCTCAGAAAAGAGTTCGAGGAGTTTTGAAATGAAGAAGTTTATTTGTGTTGCTGCTATCCTGGCTATTTCCAGCATGAGTTTTTCAAATGCTGAAGCTGGTCTATTCAAGGGTCGTTTGCTGAAAAAATGTCGTGCACACTTCCATAAGAACACCTGTTGTGTTGATGATTGCTGTGTTGATGACTGCTGTGAGCCTAGCTGCTGTGCTCCTGCCGATTGTTGTGATGATGGCTGTGCACCTTCTTGCTGTGCTCCTGCCAACTGCTGTGACAATGGTAGCTCACCATCTTGCTGTGCTCCAAGCAACTGCTGTGACCACGGCGACAAATGCTGTGAGCCTAGCTGTAGTGCACCAACTTGCTGTGCACCAAACAACTGCTGTGACAAAGGCGACAAATGCTGTGTTCCTAGCTGCTGTGCTCCTGCCGATTGTTGTGATGATGGCTGTGCACCTTCTTGCTGTGCTCCAGCTTGCTGCACAAAGTAGTTTGAACGCGGTCACTTGACTGCATGAAAAGTAGACGACTTCGGTCGTAAAGAATTTTGAAGACGATGGAAGACCCCTCTTCCATCGTCTTCTTTTTTTATGCGCTCGCACAACAACTTGCCGAGTCCGCACGCTGCTGTTAGGCTCGTATCAATGAAACACCGTGTAAAACTGACAGAGCATTTCAAGAGAATTGTTTAGAACCAGAAATGAACGCAAATAGACACGAATATTATTGGGGTTAGTTTAATGAAATTATTGATTCTGTTTTCACTTCTATTTTGTGTGACTTTCACCTTGCCAGGTTCGATCGCGAAAGCAGAATTTCGGGCAGGAGCCGCCAAGGTAGATATTACTCCTGCGAACGGTGTTTCTCTGGATGGCTCGATCAGTAAAAATGGTCCGGTCACTTCGGTACACGATCCGATCCACGCACGTGCTTTGGTTCTGGAGAACGACTCGACCCGTATCGCAATCGTCATTTGTGATTTGTGCATGGTTGGACGAGATGTCTTTGATCATGCCAAGCGATTGATTGAGCAGAAAACAAAATCAAAAATTCCCGCAACAAATATTCTACTTGCAGCCACGCATACCCACGCTGCTCCACGAGCGATTCATATCGGAAAAAAACCGCTTGACGACGAATACCATCGTCTCCTGGCTGAAAAAATCGCAGCAGCGGTCATCAAAGCGAATTCGCAACTGGTTCCCGCTCGCATTGGATACACTTCTTTCAATAAGAAAAACCTGATTGCTTGCAGACGTTTTTTATGCAAACCGGGGAGCGTTGGGCCGAACGTTTTTGGTGAAACGGGCGAGCGGATTAAATCGGTCGCAGGAACATCGAGTGCTATCATCAAACCAGCCGGGCCGACTGATCCACAGTTTTCTGTTCTTTCGGTGCAAACTCAACAAGGACAGCCGATTTGCGTGCTGGGGAATTTCAGTGTGCATTATTGTGGCGGCTACAAACGTGGGGCGGTCAGTGCCGATTATTTCGGTTATTTTTCAGAAGCGATAGAAACAAATTTGCGGTCAAAAAAAATCGACACCTCAACTGCCACTCCCGCTGCCATTGGCATCATGTCGAACGGCACGAGCGGCAACACAGGAGCTTTTCAAAGATCAGCAGGACAAAAAAGATTTCTCGCCTTTGAAGGGATGCTTTTTTACGGTCGAATGCTCGCAATGGATGCCATCAAAGCGATCGAACAACTTTCTTATCAGCAAAACCCGCCGCTTAAAATGATCGAACACGAATTACAACTCAAAGTGAGACGTCCTGACGAAAAACGTCTTGCCTGGGCAAAACAAATTCTTTCGTCACCCAAGTCAAAATGGCCGCATCGCTGGTCGAAAATATATGCTGACGAAGCAGAACATCTCAGTACGTATCCTGAAACCGTTTCTGTTAAACTACAAGTCATTCGCATTGGCGATATCGCGATTGCCTCCTGCCCCTGCGAAGTGTTTGCAGAAACCGGTTTGGAGATCAAAAAACAAAGCCCGTTCAAGAAAACATTCACCATCGAACTAGCCAACGGCTACGGCGGTTATCTGCCTCCTGCCAGGCAACACGAACTGGGCGGCTACGAAACCTGGCCCGCTCGATCAAGTTTTCTGGAAGTAGATGCTGCGAAAAAAATCAAACGCGAACTGTTAAGCATGCTTCAAGAATTGGCCAATTAAAAAACCTCGCCGGGTGCCACTGCTGGCTTGCCCAGCAGTGCGGTCGCGGAGATGGACTTTTCGTATTAAAACAGAAGAGGACGTTAAAGTCGGCTCTGCCTAACCCGGATAAATCGGAACCAAATAGATTGTAGCTACACTCGCCAGAGTGTGGACGAATTACCAACCCGATTTCCACCGTCTGGCGGACGGTAGCTACAGCATAAAATCCTGCCACTTTTGCGCAGCATTTCATTAATAATGATATTAATGATGAAAGATCAGTTGTAATTCGCACTGCTGGACAAGCCAGGCAGTGGCACCCAATTTTCATTTTCGCAGTGCCACCCGCCGAACTGTTAAGCATGCTTCAAGAATTGGCTAATTAAAAAACCTCGCCGGTGAGTATGCTCAAATTCCTTGCCCAATAAACAGAGGCATTCTTTTTGAGCGTGTCATCACTTCATAATAATGCGATGCCGGCTGAGTGAGCAAATAAACGTGAGCGCCGCCACGATTGTCGTGAATAAGAATTCCCTGGAATCCGCCGATCACATGAAACCAGACATGATTCGCCAACCCGAAGTTGGCAGGAACTTCGACCCGCTGACAATTTTTCCAGCAGCCATTCTCCCATTCTTCCTGCATTAAATGCGAACCACAAGGCAGGCGATTGCAGCGATCTTTATTGCCCCATTCAACCAGAGAAAGTTCATTCTGAGACCAAACCGGTAGCAGGGAATTGCGAACTCTCCACAAAAAACGAATCTCTTCAACCGCCTGATCACTTCTGCGAGTCAACCAGTTTTGCAGATTTTGTCGGGCAATTAATGTTTCGGGAATCTCTGAACGTAATAACGATAAGCCAACCATTAGAAACAGGTCTTTCCGTAAATATCACAAATTTCATGATCGTGTGCCTGGTCGCTGTAAAGTTCGGGAAGTGTTAACGTTGCCCCCGAACGCAGCGCAAATCGACCGATGGACTGATTCACTTTTCGCTTCAAGCTGTTCGCCCGAGAGGTTTGTTGATCGAGCAAGCTTAGTTGCCTCTGCCCTGCGGTCCTTAAATCTTTGGCGATGAGGTGCATGTAAGAAACAGGAGTTCCCGCAGGATCGATTTGCCGAAGCAATTTTTGAGCCGCGGGGGCCAGCACTTCAAACGCATCGGTATGACCATGCAGCAACACCTGCCGAGCCCAACCGGTTCGATCCTTCAATTGTAATTCCAAACAAAGTCGCCCGCATTGATAACCATACGCAAACAATGCTTCGGTCAGTCGTTCGAGGTTACGAATCAACCAGCCGTTCAAAACTTCGGGATCGGTAACACGTCCTCCCAGGCTTCCGCCACGGGCAACACATTTGTGCTGTGGGCGAGTCACCTGAATCGGAATGACCGACTCTCCCTGAAGTTCGTACCAAATCGCCTCCCCCTTAATCGTCAGCAAATCTCGAATCATCTTTCGATCCGCCGCTGCAAGATCTGCACAAGTTTTGATGCCGAGAGCTTCCAGTTTCAGCCCGCTGCGAAATCCAATCCCGGTTAATTCGCCAACCGGTTGCTCCTGAAGTAACTTCGCGATCAATTCCGACTCTATCAAAACATGCCAGCCGTAAGGCTTCGCGGAATCGGAACCGAGCTTCGCCAGAATTCGACTCGTCGAAACCCCAATACTGACAGGCACGCCGACCTGTTCCAGAAATTTCGCCTGCAAAGCTGCAACTGCATGCGGAAGATCACAGCCAAAAGCTTGTTCCAGATAATCGGCCTCAAAAAAGAATTCATCTATCGAATAGTATTCCACGGTCGGGCTGTACTGTTTAAGTAATTCCAACATTTTACGGGAAAGGACTTCGTACCACTGAAAATCTCTTTTGATGTAAACCCCTTCAGGACAATGGGATACAGCTTCCCAGATTGGCATCGCGGTGGTCACGCCCCGTGCTTTCATCTCGTAACTTTTGGCAATGACACAGGCTCCCTGATTCCCAAGAACTCCTATCGGAATTTCCTTCAAATGAGGAAAACGGACCCGTTCCGCAGAAGCATAAAAGCAATCCGCATCGAGATGCCCAATCAAATTTCCCATTTCATACCCCATCTTCAATCTTCATGACCAGACAAGTATACATACATATAATCCATTATGAACTAATGTCAATACTATTCGGTTGTTCCAGGGGGATTCATCAGGAAAAATGAGGAATTGCATCGTGAATGTGCCTCCATGAGATAAGTCTGACGGGAATGTTCTCTATTCTGAAACCGCTCAGTACGTATAATGCGGTTTGAAATTAGCTGATATTTTCCGTCACGGTTTTTGTACGAGCATTGAATTATCTCATGGCAATATTCATCACCATCGTTTCCAAGCTGTACGAAATCATTGCGCAGTCCGGAACTTTTATTTTATTGGGATTTCTGATCGCTGGTGTTTTACATGTGACGATCTCGGAAGCTTTATTTCGTCGAGTTTTTGGTCGCGAAGGGGTGATGCCTTTGTTACGGGCGGTCGGTTTGGGATCGTTAATCCCGATCTGTTCTTGCGGCGTGGT
>JAJRTM010000068.1 GCA_024278285.1 Planctomycetota bacterium | reverse complement strand
TAACAGTGACAAGAACCCGCTCGACAGCTACGCAAAGAATCTCTTCGATCAATACGCTGCTCACTCCGAAATCGGTATCGCTCTCAGGCAAGGGGATGCACGTTTGAGATTGAAAGAAATCCTGCAAGCAGAATCGGTCGTAAAACAGGCCGAAGAATTCAACGAACAAATCACCGACAATATCGCCCGCATCAACGCAGAACATGAACTCAACATGCAATACCTGATTCAATTCGGTGTACGAGCAGACGAACGCTTACAGTTTCAACACCTGCTCGAACAAGTTTCAGGTCATGGCGGCTTGTCTCTGCGTGAAGCAGCTAATTTGACGCATGTTATTACCAGTCAAAATGGGTCAGGCAATTCGTTTGATTTATCGTCCGGTTCTTTTGCCGTTCCATCAGGCGAGATGGTGTAGTCTTTGCCAGGCAACAAAATCGGTGAACCTTGCAGTAACTGTTGCCGATACAATTCCGCTTCTTGATCTGCCTCGGCTGCGGAGATGAAATATTCGGACTCGAAATTCTTCTCGATCAAAGCATCCACAGCCTCTCGTAATTCGGGGGACTCATACAACGGCAAATAATCGACCTTCACGGTATGAACATTGGGGTCACCAGCGAACATGCCGAACGCTTCGCCTGTTTGCAGCTTGCGAATCTCTTGTCCCCACTCCAAAGCCTGCTCATCAAAACTGAGATACGATTTGTTACTGATTTCGTCGAAGGTATCATGGATCGGAACATTTGCCTGCGAGTAGCCAATCGTGGATGCCGAACTGTCAGCTTCCGTTTTTCCTCGTGAAGTGGAAGTATTTTTGCCCTTATTATTTGATTTTGTCGCACCTCTGGTTCCAGGGGGATCAGATTCACCGCTCGACTGGCTACTACCCGTTGAATTCTGTTCGACATTTGCGGTCGATCTTGTATTGGTATTTGATTCTGATTTCAACCACTCTTTACGATAGCCGACGATCAACTGTTTTCTACTGGTAAGAATCTCTTTGATCTTCATGTTGTTGAATGTCAGCTTTGTCAGTTCGTCGGCAATGATGTCTGCATCCATCGCATTATTAGCGAACATCAACCGGCTGCGAGCCTGCCAAATCATCTGCGTTAAATCAACATCTTCCCGCTCCAGTTGCGAGAATGATTGATGTGCCAGAATCAATCGCAGTCCCATTTGCCTGACTGTAGGCAGTGCATTCTCGATATCAACCGACACATATTTTTGGAATTCATCCATCACAATATATGTTGGATCAACCGCCTGCTTGCCTTCATTGGTGGAAAGCCGGCTCGCGGTCTCGACAATTTCATTCAGTGCAAGTGCCCCGATTGTATCAGCCACGAAGCCCGGAATTTTTCCGTACTGACCGAGGTTCAGAACAACAATTTTTCGCTCCTTGATAAATCGTTCACAATCAAACAGACTTTTTGTCGAGCCAAACATGCGTCTGAGATTGGTCGATTCAAAGAAGGGATCGAGTCGGTTACGTGTTGATTCTAAAATGCGAACTGCTTCACTGCCGCGAGCATTTAAGATTTCACTCCAATGCGAACGGATATCACCGGGGATTCGTGAGAGGATTGCATCATGCTCGGGAGAGCCGGGGTGCAACAGGTACTTGCACATCGCAATCGGCATCCCCATCATCGCAGCCGCACAAAATGCTTTGTACGTCCACTGCAATAACCTGGGTTGCTGTGAGACATCCTGAGCCGCCCATGCCCGCAACACAATATCGACTGAACGCATCGTCTGGTAGTACCGATTTGCTTCGGACGTATGCGAGAGGGGATTAAACGGCATGATGACATCCTCGCGTGCTGGTTCGATATAAACGAGTCGATCTCGCACATGCTGAGGACAAAGCCGTTCGTTGACCATCCAACCCAATAAATCCCGCGAAAGATTTCCCATCGGGTCAATCAAAAAAAGCGAACACACTTCCGAGCGAGTCTGCATCAGAATCGGTCGTAACAATGTCTGAATGGCGGTACTCTTCCCCGAACCGGTTGCCCCGATCAAATGAAAGTGCGTGCGGAATTGATCTGGTTCGAGATAAATATTTTGACCGGAATTGTTGTCAGTACCAAGAAATAGTGGAATCATGATGACAAAAACTCCCGAATGGCTTGATCTTCCTGCAAGGCCAGTGAAGATAAAAAAGATTGCCTGGTTGACCCATCGTAATTGAGGGACATGATCTCTTGCTTCTGCTGCTCGAAATAAGAGGCAATTTCAATCAAACTGGCAAATCGTTGCTTATTGCCACCCGCCTGTTCCAACGAAGACTCAATCATCCCGATCAGTTGCTTTGCTCTATTTTCGACAAGTTCAGCAGGAAATAAATCGCAGAGGTATTGCTCAAAATATTCAGAGATTCGTTCTCTCGGAAATCTCTCCTGTAACTGTGGAGCATGTTGATCGTAAAATAACTGGCAATCTAATCGTGCTGCTTCTCGCCGATGCTGATGCTCGATTCTTTGTTGTTCGGTCTGCTTTTTCAATCTTTGTTGATTCTCTCTTTCAGGTGCCGCTCGTTCCCATTCCTGTTGTTTATTCCTTCTGGTTTCTTCCTCTGCCTGCGTCGCCAATTCTTGCTCTTTTTTTCGTTGCAATTCTCTTTGTGAATTTTGCAGAGAGTGTTTCCAGTGTTTCACTGGGGCAATGAGAAAGGCCAAGGCAGAAAACAGAATCCAGCAACTCCCTAGAAGCATTCCGGCTGCAATGAGTCCTCGGGAAATAATAGACAGAATGCTTTCCGCACTGCCTGCACCGTGCTGCTTGACGGCAATTAAAACATAGACAATGAAACCGAGAAGAGAGATTCCGTAACCCCACTTCATCAATTGGGATGAGTTGGAAATTGCCATCTGTCCAACTAAATAAAGTAGCACAGCGATGAAAATCAAAGAGAGAAATTCTCCCTGATCAATCAGATCAAAAACCGTAATCATGATTTGTGCTTCCAATAATCCATTTTTTCCAGTTTCGTTATTCTTAATAAATATGTAACTATTCAGCTTTGGCGTAGGGTCCGCTATTGCGGACCACGATGGAAGGTGGATCCCCCTACTTCGTGCGGTGGTCCGCAATAGCGGACCCTACCAACAACCTAAATTCCTATAGAAACTTAACGTCGCTGAATAGTTACATAAATATTTCATTAGTGTGAAGCAACAGAAAAAGCATGCCTGGAAATGACTGCTGTTTTTAAGTAGTTTTTTTGTTTGTGATTTTGTCTGAATATGGCATCATAGGTCTCTATGGAGAGACCTTCCAGAACAGCCCCGGATTCTGAACCGAACAGACCCATCAGGAAAAATCATATTGATCCAGAAAGAAAAGCTCCTCGAAAGCATCCGTTACGGGAACTGGAACAAGCCCCGCTGATTCAAAAAAAGATTCTTCTGAGCCATCCCACAACGATTTACCCGGATCGCGTTTCGATGCTTAAACAGACAGGGGGGCGTGTGGAACGTCATATTCCTGCTCAGTTTCATGTGATTGCTGAAGATGGTCGAGTCCATGGATATCGGATTGCTACCAGCAAAGGGGAAGAAGTTGGGTGGATCAGATTGGATGAATCAGCAAAAAATGCGAATGAATGGTCAACCCAGTTTGTCTGGCGTCCCAAATCCAACAAAAAGCCACAATTTTTCCGTTCGGTAGAAGAGGGTAAAAAAAATAACAATCCCATTTCACTCCCTGATTCTCTCTACGATCCCGATCACCTCTTTCCTGTTTTGCAGCACGATTCAGAAACAGGAATGATTCAAATTGGTCGTCCATTCCCTCGAACTGTCGAAACAGATGTTGATTTTCCATTGTGGGTAGAAAAATGGAAAACCGAATGGAGTTCTCAGGAAGCACATATTCTTTTGGAACAGAAAAAGCTTGAAGGACTCAGTAATGAATTAACTTTTTTGATTAACCGCTGGAAAAAGTGGAGCCGTGATACGTGGTCAATGGACAAAACATTAAAACTCTACACAGCTACACAGATTGCCCTGGGAAAGATGATGATTGGCAACTCCTTTCGTCGAGAAAATGATGTCGAATTATCTACTGATATGACAAAAACGGGAGATTATTTGTCGATGTACGATTCAAATTTGAATTTTGCACACTATCTGGAAGCAGGTGTAGATGATATTTACGATTTTAACCCAGAGATGCACCCTCTGATGTTAAAAAAGCTTGAACATTTTCTATTGAATATCGAAGATGCCAAAAAAACAACGAATACCTATTCTCTCTACAAAGATGGCAAACGGCTCAAATATGTTCCTGTGGCCCTCTATTGAGCAGGTCGAACCAATTGAGAAAGTAACGCAAAATATTCTTCAGTCATTATTTGTGAATCTACGTGAGAAGCAGGAGAATTTGCTTTTCTTCGGTCTTCAATCGCTCTTTGATGGCTTTGATAGGCGTTAGCCAGCTTGAGTTTTTTCTCTCTCTCTGATTGGCTGCCCTGACTCTGTACGAATTCGATTTGCAGTTCAAGAAATCGATCCACGTATTCCTTACGGCTGCCGGTCAATTCCTCACTGAGTAAATCGCGATACTTTTGCAGATACTCTGCCAGGTTGGCTCCATTATTTCTGAGGCGATAAAATTCCAAAGTTCGTTTTCTGACCAGGTGAATCCATCGATCAGACAAAGTTTCGTATAACACCAGTCGAATTCCTGGTACGGTGTTGCGTATGGTTGATTCATCTGTTGCTTCATTGAAGGAGAACGAAACTCCGCCCCAAATTGTAAAATCCCTTGGAACAGTCGTATGGAACCCACCTCCGACAACCCGGAAATTACAACGAGGTTCTTTGCCATTGAGCAGGGTATCCCAGGCGACCTGAGGATTCCACTTATTATTGAACTGTTGGTTTTCCAGACACCATTCGGCAACATTGCCGTGCATGTGGAACAGTTTCCAACGATTCCCGAAATGTTCCAGCACGTTCCCATTATTATCAAGTGGGAGTGAGGAAAGCAGAAAAGCTGGATCGTAACTGTTAACACCAGATAAACTTGTTAGATTCCCGAGTTTATTTTTTGCGCCTATTGATGACTTGAAACCTGATTCTTGTTTCAAGAATTCTCGTAACAGATAGACTGCCGCATACATTCCCTCATCGGCTGAAACATGCACCAAGTGGGAAATGAGTGCATCTTGTGTGGCAGAAAAGGGAGCTTTCTCACTCATCTTATCGAGTATTGTGTTGCTTCCGTTTATTTTTTGGAACTCCTCTCCTGGATTATCTGGCCACACATTGAAATGACGAAGCCTGGCGGCGTCATTGTCCGCTGGAGACTTGACCGCCCGGCAGGCGTATTGCCACTCTTCAAACGATGGTATTCGAGCGAGAATGCTTTTTTCCAATGAGGGCGTATTTGCTCTGTTCGTTCGGGAATGATTTGCATCGTGAGTTTGTCCAAGGACTTGGCAGATCGTCATACAATCCGGGATGAGCAATGCTAATGCCGGTTTTCGGGGATCACTGTCAAATCCTTCAAGCCGTTGTTTATGGTTCATGCCAGAGGCACCCCATGTTCCTGCTCGTGCGATAAGATTAGTGATCGAGGGAAGTTCAGAATTTATTTTTTCTGCAAACTGTCGAATGATCTAATAGTCGCCTTGGGTCAGTTCCGATTCTGCCATCCAAAATCCAGAGATAGGAATTGGATCAGAAGCATTTGAAAAAGATGTCAAGCTGACAGATTCGTCAATTGTTCCAAGAGTTCCGGCCGGGCAATAACGGAATCGCAAACTCAATGTTGGGCTTGAGGGATTGTCTGGATTTCGAAAATGGAAGGTACGCAAAGTTCCTGCAGGTTCCTTGGCATTTGCATGATTTTCATGACTGCATGCGAGAATTATCGTCAACAAAATGATGAAGTATTTGTTTAAGAAATACATGGTAGAGTCCAAAAGTTGAGATGAGGTTTTGTTTGATTGATTTCCAGGGAATTGTGGGATGCTTAGAATGGTCAGTTAAATCTAAAGGCCACAGGTTCTACTGATGAAAATTAGATCAACACAAAAGACATACATGTTGCGTGCATCATTGACGATCATCAGAGAATCCCTTTGCCTGTGGAACTTCAACCTCGCTGGTGGTCAGTAATAAAACAGGTCGAAATCCTATTCGCGGACTCGAATCTTCTTCGTCCAGATCCCGACGCAATGCTAAGTGGCAGGAAACTTCTGAGTCGGCATAGTTGCCTCCACGATAAACACGTCCGGTTCCGGTTCCTTGTGGTTGAAGCTGTTCACTCTCTATCGAATACGGATCATAGGGGTGTTGTGGCTGGATCAGTTTTGCATAAGCGGTTCTGTCATAAATATCCAAACACCATTCGCTCACATTTCCAGCCATTTCAGAATGTCCCCGCCACGAAATATCCTTCAATTCAGGTCCACAAGTAATAATTCTCGGTGATTGAGAGTTGATGTGAGCATAGAAATCTCTTTGCAATAAGAAACTCCCCTCTTTCTGCAATACATACTTGGCAGGCCAGGGAAATGACCCATGAGACGGTCCTCTTGAAGCATACTCCCACTCAATTTCTGTAGGTAATCGGATGGCAAACCTCGTTCGCTGCGATAATTTATCACAATACTCATTCGCCTCTACCCACGAAATGCTAGTAACGGGAAGCTGGTTTGATTGATCAGAAACTTTTTCTTGGCGAATCAGTACATTGTATTGCTCTTGTGTCAATTCAGATTCGAGAAGAAAAAAACCACGTATAATCTTGATCGGAACTGCAGGAGAACTATCAAACCCCAGAGTAGTGCTGACTCGTTGAGAACTTGAAATCCGTGCAAAATGTGAGATGTGTGCAACACGTTTCCCGGACGTCATTCCTAAAACAAACTTGCCGCTAGGCACATACCGAAACCGAAAGAAGGGGCCATCTTTGACAGGTTGCAATATCAGTTCACCTCGTTCGATCCCCTTGAAATAGCGAAGTTGCTTTTCACAGTCTTCAGAAATCTTCTCAATACTTTTTGCAATTTTGTTGAGTTGGATTGATAGATTCTGAGACTTTGTTGGCGTTGGTTCCGTTTTCGGAGATTGGGAGGGTGCACTTTTTTCTTGCAATATAAACCCCTCTTGTTCTGCCATGACAGAAAAAGTTGAGGCAAGGATTACCAATACAAGTAAGATAAACTTATGACTGTTCCAGTTCATTGTACTGCTAACTGATATTTTCATGACGGCTTACGCATATTGCAAAAAGTTGGAATACAGCAGTAAAAACAATCAAAGGGATGAGATTCTTATCTGTTCTCACATTCGTCCATCTGCAATGGCGTCAAACGGATCCCGCTGGCTTGCTCTCCAGGCGGGAATAATCGAACCGATCAGACAACATATTGTTGAGGCAAAAAGGATGAGTAAAACATCCTGAGTGTTTAAGATGGACGAAACTTCCAGTTGCCAGTCTTTCAGCCATTCGGCTGAAGACTCATCGGGCCGCCAGTTCAATCCCACCGTGACAATCCGTCCGAATCCCCATGTCAACAGGCCTGCCAATAGCCCGACAGCAAAGGCACGAATAAAGACAATGAGAAAGACTCCAGGACGAGAGACTCCCATGACGCGCAAGATTCCAATGGTCCCTCGTTTCCGTTCGGTTGCTTCCAGAAACAGACTGAAAACGGTCATAATGCCAAATAGAAAGACTGAAACGCCAACAATCAGTACCAAGTCCTGAAGCTGTTGGTCTTGTCCTTTTATTTCTTTGATGCGAGAAGTTTGAGCACGATAGGCGTAATGCCGTAATTCCAGTTGCTTAACCACCGCAAGAACATCATCAATTGTATTGGCATACAGGCGAGCCTGCGTGTAAGCCGGCGGAGGAGAAACAGGAATAAACTGTTCTGTTTTCTGATCAAACTCAGCTTGCCCGTTTAAGTAGGCATCGATATGTGCAAGCAGTTGGACAGGTACCAACACAGGGGCTGGTTTATTTTGAGGCAATCGTTTTGGTTCAGAATGATCCTGAGAAAAATCTGCTGGTCCAGAGGGGGACTGCTCAGAGTCTGTGGCGTTGGAGCCTGGCAATGCTGTTTTTGGAACAGTAAAGTGGACTGGGTGAAGAGTTAATGATTTTCCTTTGTCAAACTCCAGAAGGACATCACTGATTTCAGGTGACATAAACGGGTCGATGACGGGAATTTCATCATAAAAATATGGACACGATGTTTCCGGATTTTGCAGATAAGACTTCAACCAGCAACGGCGAGGTAAAGAAAATCCGACAACCGGTCGTTTTTCGCCATTGATGGTAAGAAATCGTGGACTGTTCCAGGGAATCGCGATATCATCGGCGGCAGAAATGGCAGCAAGATCCTTCGGGGAGAGCGCCAGGCGATTCGCAGGGGATGTCCCAGAACGGTCTGAATAAATCCGATAGAGGATCAAGGAATTCAGTTTGTCTGTCTTAAAAAGATCGTGAATGAACCTCGCACGTAAATCAATAATTTCCTCAACATTAAATCCACGTGCATCAAAAGCGGCGATATCATCAACGCTCAAATTGTCACTGGTTTCACAAAACAGCAAGTATTCAGCGTATCGGTCTCGCACCGATCCTTTCATCGCAGGCCAGCCGAATTGCTGAACCCTTCCTCCGCGAATATAGCATTCAATCGCATCAATGAATTGATAGTGAAGATATCCAACCTGCTCATTAGATGCAGAGGAAATGATCTTCTTGATGGTGAGGTTTGTTTGAGCAGACTCACTTTTCCCACCAATACGTCTGGTAACGATCATTGTAATGGTATCGCCTACTTTTGCTTTAAGTTGTTCGGCAACGGATTGGTAAAGCACCACTTCAGAAGCACCGGGCGTTATTACATCAGCATCAAAGGCTGCTAGAACCGGGTCGCCCGAAGAGGTTGACCTGAATGTGACTCCCTTGATTTCGATACGATGATTTCCCGATGATTCATAAAATCAATCGGCAACACGTTCTGTGTCGGGAATAATCAAATCGACTGATCCCAGTTCAGTTTCAAGCTTTGAAATGATGGCAGGAGTCAATAACTCCCCCCTTCCTCCAACAGAAATCGTGACCTGGCGACCCGTTGGACTGGTGACAAGTTCATGGCGTAATTCCGCTATATGTCCGCGTTTTAGCCCCAGAAGTATTAAAATGGGCAGGCAGATGCCAGTGACAATCACGACATGCAGAATCAAAGATGTCCGTAATCGAAACAGGTCCAGAAACGCAATCTTCAAGTAGAAAACCCAACGCCTGAGTAAGATCATCATGGTTACCTTTACATATTTAACCAGCATTTGCTGGAGAATTATCACTGAATTCAGTGACATGCCCGAATGGGTGTTCCGACGAAATATCTTTGCCCGGCTCCATCCGAATAATGTGATCGCAAAACTCTCTGGCAAGCTCTTCATCATGAGTGATCATCAAAACGGTACACCGCTCTCCATCAGATTGGCATAATGAGCGAAGTTGAATGAGGGCCTGATGAGCCATTTCTCGATTCAAACTTGCAGTCGGCTCATCAACAAATACCAAACTCGGACGATGGGAAATTGCACGAGCCAGCGCAACCCGCTGAGCCTCACCGCCTGAAAGGCGATTGACTCTGGAACGTGCTAACGATTGCACTTTGTTATTCCTAGAGTGAAACAGACCAAAGGCTTCGATCAATTCGTTACAACGTTTGTGACATTGCCTTCGGGAAACTCCATTGATTTGCATCGGAATTTGGATATTTTCTGCTACTGTCAGAGCAGGTAATAATTCTCCACTTTGAAGGGCAAACCCAATATGCTTTCTGCGAATGGCGTTTGCCTGGGAACGCAGATTCTTGCGCCAAATCACGGAAAGGTCCGTTGGTTTAGTATCACCTGGAAAGGTCATCTCAAAACGCTTCAATTGCGAATCAACCGTGGCAGCACGCAGTAAGCCGAGTACTGTCAACAACGTTGTTTTACCACAACCGCTGGGCCCAAGAATAGCCGTGAAGCTACCCTCTGGAATAACAATTTCATCAACATGAACTTCATAAATCGCTCCACTTTTTTTATCGTGAAGAACCTGCTTTAATCCTTCAATATGTACAACATTTTTCATCAGGCTCACTCGTCATCAAGGCGAAAGTTATCTGTAATACTAGCGGTAAATTTCGTTGCGATTATGGAAGTTCATCGAGTCGCAGAAAACTGAATTTATCAGATGAATTGGCATCATCTCCAATGAGCACATTCCAATTATTGGGATCATCCAGCAGTGCTCCAGCACGTCTTTGCGAAGCTTCGATTTTCTTGAGAAATTGTCCAAACGCATTGTTGTCCATAACGGCAATATCATCGATTGTCATCTGGAGTACATCACTTTTGAGGGGGAGTGTGGTAACGATATTCTGTAAATTGGATGTATTTGCGTAATCACCAATTCCTGCTGAGGCCGCCAATACCTGCAAACCGCTTAACAGCCCTGATACGTCGCTACGTGCACTCGGATCATCACGATACTTGTTGAATGCTTTGTAGATAAACTTCAAACTCGCTTTGGTTCGATCCAGTTCTTGAAATCGGACCAGGAGTCGACGATCCGCGACGATATGGCCTTCTTGTGTCATCCCATCACTGAAACCTTCATGGACCTCCTGATTTTCCTGCTCTGTTGTCAATTCATAAAGCGTCCAGAGTTTTGCTGCAATTTCACCGACATGTTCCGGCCTAACAAGAGCGTTTGCTGTTCCCGCCTTATTGCTGCTCGCTATGTTTTGCTGCGTGTTAAATGCCTCGCTGATCAATTTTACCAACCCATCAACAGCTTGTTTGACATCAGCCGAATCGTTGGGATCAACATCATCGTAGAATCCTTTTTCGGCATCATTGTTTCTACTGATCTGCTGAAAATGTTTTTTGCATTCAAGATGATCTTCTGGATCATCCGGGTTGATCGCACGAACTGCGTGCATGGTGGTTGTTCCAAGCACCCGCTCAATTTCTGAACCACCACCAGCCGGATGTGCTAAATCAATCACTTCTTTAATGGAAAGGCCGGTGGAGTTTTTGGGACCACTCAGGTGAGCACTGGCATCCCCCAGAATAATAATATGTTTAAGGCTATTGCTTTTCCAATTTACTTTTTCTGAAGTGATCGCTGTATACAACCCGGCGATGACATCTTCTTTTGTCTCTTCACTTGGCTGGCTGGTGACATGAATCTTCTGAAGATCAGAAACAAACGAGTTGATATCATCTGTCAATGGAATCGTGACTTTGGAGGCGGTCAGTCCAGGTGTGCTATCCTGATATTCAACCAGGCCAAAACGAATAAAACCTTTTAATTCCGGGCGGTTTGATATTTCCTGTGCAGATTGCTCTGCAATCTGCTTTGTCCCCTCAAGCAAATTGGTCATACTTTTGGTTGTATCGATTACATAAACGATCTCCTGGACAATATCCTGCATGATGGAATCAGAATTCTGGATGGTCGTTCCCGTTGATTTCGTTGCTTCACCGGCAAAAAAAACCATTTGGTAAACGGGTTCATCAGGGGTTTGTGGAGGGTTTAGAATTGGACAGATAGTCAGCTGACTGCCAGCTAATTGTTGTTTAGCGAGCACTTTGTTTTGATTGACAGACTGATAAACCGTGAATGGTTTTTTACCGCTGATCACATCTGAGCGTGGATAAAGAAGAGCACGAGTTTTCCAATAGATCACTTGAGGAATAAGAATTTCTTTTCCTTGATCATCCTTGAGTAGAATTTTCTCTTCAATCCAGCCGGTCACTCCTTTGGGGGTTCCACTGATTCCAACGCGAATCCATTTTTGTCCATCGATCATCTCTTCTTTTTGTCCATCATCGCTTGATACCTGGTAGAAAATCTTGAAAGGGGCAATAGCCTGTTTTCCTCCCTTCCCTCCGGGTTTCTCGAAGGCGGTACAATTCCTGGACGTGATCACTTTCAGGTAGACCCCTTTGAGAACTTTTCCATCTCGTTCGACCGGTATCCGCAAATCGGCATAGGTCGCACCGGACAACAAGGCGAAGCTGAAAACGAGAGGTATCATTGTTTTAATTTTCACACGGTTAAGCATTGCCACTTCTTTCTTAATTCTCTAAACGGTTTATTACTTTACTACTATCACGAAGAGGGGAATCGATTTATTGACTATCAGTGGGGCAAGTTGAATAATCATTTCAAGTGGATGGCTCAGATGTAATCATTTGAGCCTTGAGGATTGCCAGGCGAGACAAAATTTCTGCCTGTTGCTGCTGACTGCCATGTTGAGCTGCTCGTTGAGCTTGTTGAAGCAAATCTAATGCAATATCCCAATGCCCGAGTTTTTCGTGGACTCCTGCAATTTGAACAAATCGGTCCGACTGTTGCACAAGCACGTTAGCATTCCATAATTCATTGAAGAGCAGGATTTCTCCATACGCCTGGCGGCGTTGCAGGGGATCGCTGAGTAAACGAGCCTGAGTTGACTTAAGATTATACAAGGCTTTCCACATTGCATTCGATCTTGAGTGCCGACGCAAGCCGGTCATTGCCACTCGAATCCCCTCACTAAGTTGAAATTTCTCCTGGTGATTTTTTATCTTCTCCAGATAGTAATCGGGCTGAGAAAGACGTCGATAAATTTCTTACCGCTGTGTATTGAATAACGAAAATCGTCTTTTAGTTTCGTTATCCATCATCTGGTCTACTTTACGAAGTGTGCTGCGAGCATATTCAAGCAAGGCCTGTTTTTCAGAGGTCATTCCTAAACCAAGATGAATTGCTCTGGCTTCCATGGCTCGTGCCAGGACGAGTCCAACAAATGGTGACCGGAAATCCTGACTTCCTTTTTTTATGGTCTCCATCGCTAGTTGCTTGGCCTGGTCGTCTAAAATTGTTGGAACCAGCGAAAGAGCCAAAGTAAGAATTTCACGCGACTCTTTAGCATATTGGAGTTGTTCAGCATTGGTCAGTTTCTGTTTCTGCTTTTCAAAATCAATTGATTCCAACTTCGCCAGAAGATGATACGATGCCATGAGTTCGGAAAAATACTTGAACGATGAAGATGCTTCATAATTCAACAGAGAAAGAGCGTCGATCAGGGAAGGCTCTCCGGTAGCTGAATAATTCTTTTCTGTTTCCAGAACGGACATCCCTTGTTGCATTTGAACTTCTGCGTTTTTCGCATTACCAAAGCTCATGGAAAATGCACCATCAACAAAATATCCCAATGTTTCTCGTTCAAAACGATCCTTTGGAGAACTATTTGACTTCAGGCCACCCCGCGATAAAAGCAAGCGAATCAAAGGTGTTCCGGTAATTCGCATTCCTGGACGGTCGTAAGGAAGCGATGCTTGCCTATCCAGAGCAGCCGCAAAGGCTGCTGCCGCTTCTTTCGTTGCTGGTTGGCTAGGCAGTTCAATCTGGAGGGCAAGAAAGCCATGGGCAAACAGAACGGCAATCAGTGCTTCTGAATTTTGAAGCTCTTCCAATGTCTCAATTCTGGTCGAATGGCGTATTTGAGCCGTGAGTTGATCCCGAGTTGTTTTGGCGATTGCATAGGCATCATGTAATTCCGTTGATGAATCTAAATTCTGGTTTCCATTAACCAGTCCTCGAATCGCAATTCCCTGTACCAACAAGGCATTACAGCGACTTTTATTTATTGCTGAATTGGGAAGTGTTGAGAGATCAAGAAGTCCCAAGGCACGCTTCAAATCGGTAATCGCTTCATTGCATTGATTGCCCAAAGCTGCATGATGCATTAGCGATTGCCTCAGGAGATCACCTGTCATATCCTGTTGGTCGATATCAAACAGTCTGGGGTCATGTTTGAGGTCTTTTCGTATTGTATCCAATTTCAAAGTCGCACGCAGAATGAGTGGTTCCGGGTTGGTCCATTGAAAGATAGCTGGTTGCTGCTTGCTGGCTGGCAGACAGGAATCCAGCATCTCCTTCAGTTCTTCAGGTCGTAGCCCGGAACGATACCAGGCTCTCAGGTATTCGATCCACAATTTTTCATCATCATGGCGAGAAATACCTTTTTCCAACAGGGCCAGAGCCGTACCAGGATCATGGATGAGATCGTTATTTGCTCGTGTTAGAAATTGATCAACATTTGAGAGCTGCTCATATTTCCGTTTGATTTGTGCCAGCATCGGGGTTGATTTTAGTATTATCGACCGACGGCAATAGACGGTACTGAGAGGGAATGAAGATTGAATAAAGGACAGGAGTTTTCCCCAGTTCGATTGGTTCACCCAAGTGAAATTGGTTTGTACTGTCTGTTGTGACCATAAGCGATCTTTGGGGAGATTTGCACAAACAGAAAAAAGAGTCTTTGAAAGTTGTACAACAGGATCCTTGGGCCGTTGAAGTTCATCAAAATCATCTAATGCTTTTTGCAGGGAAGTTTGGGCCGTTTTGAAATGATTCTTTGCGATAGCACGTGAGTCCAGATTTGTGATCTCCTTCGAGACAAGCTGTAGCCCAATTTCTTCATGAACATAGCCTTTAATTGTTTGAGTCATTGCCCGGCTGGCGAGTAAATTAGGGTCGTTGGCAAATTGAGCAAGTTGGCGTTCAAGCTGTTCGGCAATGGCTTCAAGTTTTTGCAAAGCTTCTGCTCGCTCCATCGTTTTGGCTCTATTAAGTTGTGCCATCCAAGAAACAACGAGCATGTGTTCCTCAAAGCCAGACTGAAAGGCAGGAAACGGCGTACTATCTGGTGGATCGTCGAGAGTTGATATTTCTGGTTCCAGGCGAAGAAAAAACTTATCAGATCGGCTTTGCTTTAAAACATCATCAATCTTTGAAATTTGTGCGGTTGCCTGACTGAAACGCTCTTCTGCAGCAATATCCTGACCAAACTGAAAATCACGATGAGCCAGAATGACATCCGAAGCAATTTCCCGGTAGGAGAGAGCAATTTCTTGAAGGTTTTCGACTCGCCTGGCCAGGCTCTGGGTATTCTGCTGATAAGCAGCGGTATAGATTTTTGCACGAAACTGGACCGTGTCGAATTGGGCAAGAGCATACGGGGCGTTGACAAACAGGTCTTCCACAACCGGTTGCTTTTCAAATATTTGCTGAAGTTTCTTCAACAATGAAAATCCATTTTCAAAATGTTGCTGGGCTGTTACATGGAAATTGAAATCAGAAGCCGTCAACTGTTCTGCAAGTAGGAGAGTCCAGGCAACGGACTGAATTTCACCAACGAGTTTATTTCGTTTTGCCTGTTGATCACTCGGTTTCTGGGCAAGAATCATCTCTGCTTTTTCAATTTTTTCCTGCGCATGGTCCAGGAATTGATCCGCTTTTTTTATATCGCTGGTATCAGGAGTCTTCAACACGACCTGCTGGAAAAAAGGCCATATCTGCCTGATTGAGTTCTTGGTCTTGGCTTGCGGCAAACCAGCAAGAAAATAATCCTGTGCAGATCTCTGATCCATACTCATTTTTTTGCGAGCAGATCGTTCAGGAAGTTTTAGAGAACCATTGAGATTCTGACTGGCATAATCACAGGCTTGAAGAAAAATCTGGCAGGAGTCAGAATTCACCTCTTCTCTGTCTATAAGACGCTGGAGAATTGATGTTGCTTGCAAAGAATCACCTTCACAAAATGCGCTACGTGCCTTCATGAGCTGCGTCCAAGAATCTCCCTCTGAGACCCTCTGAGGCGATTCTTCTGAAGAATGATTGAAAGCTCTTGACAGAAAAAAGACCATGACAAGCAAGGCGAGAACAGTAGTGGCACAGACCAGTAATCGATTGTTAAACATAGGTGAAATCTCTTGTTTAAGATTCAATGATGGATTTGAAATATGATCAATAACGCTTCCAGGCTCTTCCATTACCTCGACGAAACTGTTCCAGCCAGATTCGATCAGGACCGCTGAAGTGTTCAAAGCGGTGATACATTTCAGTCTGCAAGAAGCGACTATTTCTCGTTTTTCGACTTGATTCAATTTCGGCTCCAATACGAACATCGTGCTGAGCCTCCTGTTCCATTCGCAAAGCCCGATACGTCAAGGCACGCGAATACCAATAGAGAGGGCTTTCTGGCGCAAGCTGCACCGCATCCGTGAATTCCATAACTGCTTTGTCGTATTGCCCGCTTCGATAGTAGGTGACTCCTATTCCCCAATACTTCAAAGGATCGCCAACAGTTGGTCTCCCTGGAAGATGGACTTGATTTTCAAGAGCTTCTTGCAATTGTAAAAAATATTCTGCATATTTAATTCGGCCCGATAAGTTCTGGTGGCGAACAATCGAAGCAGCTTCCAGCAAATTAGCCAGGGCATCAGCATTATTTCCCGCTGCAGCCCAGATTTGAGATCGGGAAAAATAAAGCTCTGGAATTCGTTTGTTGAGTGGTTTCTTTCGATCAATTTCAATTGCTAAAGAGAGATCAATCCATACGTCTGCAAGACGGTGATCAGATAACTGAATGATTTTGGGAAGACGTTTTCTTGCTGGAAACGACGTTGGCTTATCGAGTGGTGGAGGAATTATTTTTCGAACACGTTGTTGCATTTCAGACAAATTGAAAACATCTTTGCATTGCAAAAAACAAGGTGAAATGTTTTGGTGATTTTTAATACTGGAAGGGAATTGAGGTACGATAAGCCAATACTCTGGGAAAATTTGAAGTTGAGAAGTTGAAGAGCAATCAATTACAGTACCTTTGGGTAATATTGATGATGCCTGAATATTTCCATTAGAATCCAGCTTAAAGACTGGTGTGTCTTTTGTGGTGACAAGAACGTCTTCGTCTTGATTTTCGCTCGAGAGAGCCGTACTAAACAGAGCCCCCAAGCTTAACGTGGGAACAAGTAGTAGATGTTGGAAATATTTGTATGACATTAATTCGCCTTCTTTATTTTTTCACTTTGAGGTTTTCCTTTCAGAAGATTATTCAAAGCATTATATTGATAGCTTGTGAGTTAT
The DNA here is from genome assembly GCA_024278285.1 of Planctomycetota bacterium. Lineage (GTDB taxonomy): Bacteria > Planctomycetota > Planctomycetia > Planctomycetales > Planctomycetaceae > Rubinisphaera. Next base: position 5,959 of record JAJRTM010000068.1, on the reverse strand, counting down.
TCTTCAGGAATTGCCTTTCAGCTATTGCACTGTTTCTCTGATAACAGGAATATAGAAGCTCAGATTGATAAGTGAAAAAAGTGAGTTGATATGGTTTTGAAATTATTATTTGGTACATAAAGTAGCATTGGTTTTTTTTGCATGTGCGCAAAAATGGCGCAAAACCAAATGTTTAAGATATGCCTGACCAGAGACCCCATAATGCCACAAGGAAATCATCGAATTCGTGAGCGTCGTAAAGAGTTGGGGCTTTCGCAGCTTGAACTTGCAATGCGAGCAGAGATTTCTTCGCGAACAGTCCAGTTTGCAGAAGCAGGGAATCAAGATGTCAAACATACTACATTGGAACTGATTGCATCAGTACTTGGATTGACTTTCGATGAAATAGTCAAAGGCAACGAGCAAGATGCTTTCCAAAAGTGGCCTTGGTCTTTATCTCGTTTTTTCAAACATCAAATACTCCCTTGTGAGTCTGCGGTTTGTAAAACGCAAGCTGATGCAGAGTGGGCAATCGCAGAAATGCGCAAGAGTTGGCGGTTGCATCTTGAGCGTTCTGATTCTCAAAGCGATAAGATTTTCGGAACGGCCGATCAAATGTTGGACGAAAGATATTCCGCCTACGAAACTCGTTATCTCTCGCTGTGGAAGCGAAATCCTTTGACAATACTTTTTGCTTGTACTGAAGGCAAACGAACCGGTGTGAGTGTTGTCTTGCCAGTTACTGACACTGCTTATCAAGCTCTTCGAGAAGGCAGAGTTACGTTTATGGATATCACTGATGATGATATTTTAGAGGAGAGTCAGAATTTAATTCTTGATTCTGGGGTCGAGTTTGCAAATCAACCATCAAAATCATGGTATCAGGTGACAGACTCTTTGACGTTTTCAATTTTCTATCAGATGGCAATTTTGTCTTGCAATCCTACTCGTCAAGATTTTCGCATGCTCTCATTTGGCGCAAGCCCCGTAAATCTGGAGCGTTTGGGGACCATTGGGTTCATTGAATGTGATGTAGAAATGCCGGAGTTTGGCTACCCACTTTGCGAACTTGTTGGAAATAATGGTGACCTTTCACAGAACTCAAATGAGAAGAGTGTTGTATCGACTCATTTTGCTCAACTGCTCAAGTTTTGCATTCCAGTAAACATTCACCTGAGAACGAATCGACGTGTGATGATACTTGCGTTGCGAGCGTATCAAAAGTTAGCGAAAAGGTTCTCTTTGGTCTCTGATTCTGAATCGAAGGAAAACGCTGCCTGAGGCTATTTGTTGCCTTCTTGCGTTAAGCCCCAACAAGGTTTTGATGTTGGATAGTTATCAGATTCATCCCAAAATGAATAATAGGGGATTTCATTTTTTGATTTCTTTTTGGGTTTTCGTTCTCTCAATTGATAAGTGATCTTTCCTTCGGGATTTGTCTGTAAATTGCCCGTTCTTCGTAGCCAGTCTGTAGCGGTCCACGACTCCAATTCATCACGAATTGCTGGGGCAAGACGAGTGATATTGTTTTTGATTAACCATCCTCCCTGGATTATCTGAGCATAATCACCGGTAGCGACGGATCTGTTATTGCCTGCTTCCAGCACGAGTTCCTTTTCTTTGATTCTTGCCGTCACTTCAGTAGCAACTTTTTGATAGAGAGGCTCACCGCAGCTCAATCGAGAGATTCCTGCGAAGCAAGTATGTCCAATTTCAGCAACACCGTATGAATACAAGAAAGTGATGTCACACCCCTTGCCGGCTAGTATCTTTCGAATAAAATTTTCCAACGAAAGCGGAAAATAATAACCCCCAACGGCCCAAAGGATGTGTCGAGGAACCTCCATTTTTTCCTTGCAATGCTGTAACAAGAGTTCTGCGCCAACAAGGGGTTGGGCCGCAAGGAGTACAGAGGCATTTTCGCAGGCGGCAAGGCGCAAAGCACGAATAAACGTAGGAGGATGGAGGTATGTATCTACCAAAGCCGTGATCCCAGTAAGCCCAAGTGTTGCTGGATATGCACTTACAATTAATGGTTGTTGTTTGAGAAATTGGCTGACAGATGGAAATAGCTCCATCAGTTGATCGAGACGTAGATTTGTGGTTTCATCGACAATTCGATAACCGTATGGGTTTCGTGAATTTGATCCAGCGGAGTAAGAAAAATAACAGGGATGAAATCTCATTGTGATGCCTCACTTTCTCGTAGTTGACCGTAGATGATTTCGAACGGTGGTTCCATGTTAAATTCTGGAAGCCTTTTTTCACGAACAAGCGTGCTTTTGACGTCCCATGTGTGAAGGTTAAACCATTTGTTGAATAAGCGAATGAGGTACATTGGCTGCCAGATCGTTGTACGAATCCAACTCTCTTCATTGTAGCGAAAAACTCCATGTGTACTCCTTGGTTGTTCTTCTATCCAAGCTTGTTCCCATTGGTACTCTTCGAGAGCAAGCTGTTGTACTCGACGTGATGTGAATGAATCACCAGGGACAACAAATGAAATGCAGCCGCCTGGTTTCAAAAGTGATTTGATTTTTGAAATAGTTGTTTTAAGATCTGGCTCATTGTGAATATGATTGAGAAACCAGGATCCGGATACGAGGTCGAATTTCTCGTCCCCATATTTATAATCTTGGAACGTGGAACAGATGAACTCAGTCTGCTTGGGATATTCCTGCTCACGAGCCAGACGAATGAGTTCTGTGGAACTATCAACACCAATCACGGAATCAGCAAATTTAGTTAATAAACGTGTTGATTCTCCATGACCACACGCGATGTCAAGTGCCTTCGAGCCAGAGGCAAGAGGAAGTTTGTGTAATGCACGTTCGTGGCAATAATGAACTGCTTCATAATACTCACTGATTAGCTTATTGTGGTTTTTGTAGGTATCGTATTGATCCCATTGATAGACGGTCATAATAAAGTCCTAAATAAAAGAGGTAAGAAGCGATTTGGGTACATTCAATTCCGATTATTGAAAGCCTTCCCAACACAACCGGGTTAAAGGTTTTTCAGCACATCAATTAACAGCAGCGGGTTAGGCAATCGTTCAAACAAGTCTCGTAAGAAAGAACGCCGAGTCGGGTCTGTAGCCAGCATCAGAGCCACACTTTTCGTCCCCAGCAGAGGGTGGGTGAAATCCGATCCTTTAATTACTGAATAGCCAATCCGCTTATAAAATGGAACGAGTTTCTGCTCAGCGTTGATCAGGTCTAGCCGTGTCCCATCTTGGAGCCGATCTCGCCATACCTCTCGAATCATCAGACGTAATGTCCGAAATCCTGAGAATGGGAAAGGGTTGATCCGAAATTTACAAGCTGATCCCAACACAGGACCATAAAACTCAAGCAGATTATGTGGATAGCATTCACTGCAATCCAATGGACCGTGGATATGTCTTGTGATTGTCATTGAGCCGACTGGCGTGGATTGATGCAACAGGCAATATTGCTGGCTATAATGGTCAAAATCAAATACAACTGGTGTTGAGTTTTCAAAGCGTCGCACATGAATGACTGCATCAAACGTGTCATTTTTAGTGCCGAAGTCTGTGATGATTTTTAGACTTCTGGTTTTATCTTCCCAGATATTTCGATAATTGATAAAGGGCATCTTCGATTCTCCTCATTGACGCAAACCAAGACACAAGAAGTTCATGTGAAAACACTTGAAAGGCATCAAAGATTGTTGCCTGAGTTACGCTCTTCTTAGGCAGAGTAGTCGTGATCAGAGAGTTGAAAAGTTGCTTTGGTTTGATTTATTTCACCGTGCATGAAATGAAATTTCACGAAACATGAAATGAGGTGGAACGATGGTTCGCGATGCAAAAATTGGTGTCGATCAAGAGGTTTTTGAGCGGCAAATAGACACACTTTTCAATGGCAAGCAGTCCGCATTGGCAACAGCGGCACGTATTTCTCCCTCTTCAATTACTCGCATTTCAACCCACTGGGTGGCAAGCCGAAGCCATTTCGCTTTAATCGCAAACGCACTCCAGGTTAGTGAGGAGGAATTGCGAGTTCCTCTGGAGGAACAGAGTGTCGATGAAAAAAAAGCACAGGGAGAATTAACTAAATCGAACAGAACCCCCGTCCTGCCTCCCGGATGCTGTGATGAATATTTTGTCAGACAGCAGGATGTTGATAACATTAAGGAATTGATGGGAATTAGCGGCGATCCTGAGAAAGCAAAAGATGTTCAGTTTCTGACATCGTTAAAAGGGTTTCCCGGAATTGGAAAATCTGAATTGGCAGTCAGACTGGCCATGGATCCCGATTTAAGGGCTACATTCAAAGGGGGAGTTGCATGGATTGAATTCGGCAAGCCGAGGCAAAGGCTAAGCGAAAGAAATGGGCAATTGGAATTTGCCCTGAGTCAGTTGCATGAATCTCTTACCGGGCAATCCCTCGATGGCCTTCCTTTGCTTAAAAACATGAAAGATGTTCTTCGAAAAGAGCTGAAGCAACGGTCTCTCCTGCTGGTACTCGATGATGTCTGGGAAGCAGAGCCACTGCAAATGTTTCGTGAAATGCTTCCTGCACACTGCTCGGTTTTGGTCACAACACCGGTATCCAATGTTTTTGATGAGCGGTCTCACGAACGTGTTCGTGTCTATCCTGTTACCGAGTTGAATAATAAAAACGCTCGGCACCTGCTTGATGCTGTGATTCGTAGTGCGGGGTTAGAAAACGAATTGACTGAAAAATTCGCCAATGTTTTACTCAAGCTGTCGGGTTATCTCCCTGCAACAATCATTGTCGCTGCACGCACTTTTATTAAATGCTGGAGAAATCAGTGGGAGAAAGAGGAAATTCTGGAAAAAATGCACCAAACGTTAGCCAATGAATCTATCCCTCGTCTTCAAATCCAGTTTCAGCAGAGAACTATCTCTGAGCTTCTTTGTTGGTCACTCAGTCTGCTTTCTGAAAAGACGGTACGTGACTTTTCTCGATTGCGACTTCTTGGAACCGCAAAATCAACAGTTTCTTATTCTGACCTGGAGTCAATCTGGCCCCAAAGAACGATCAACGTGGTTGAAGAGTTATCTGATGTTGGGCTTATACGTTTTGGTGGCACCAACAAACAAGGTGAGCGAGAATATGGGATCAATCATTTTGTCTACGAAATGGCTGAACAGCTTGCAGAAGAAGTTCAGTAATGCTCAAAGAAATGTTGGCAGCAAAGCAGTATGTATCTATTCAGAGTAAAACAGCTCAGATGGAAAAAAATGGGTTCGATAACAATGGCAAGTTTCAGCATTTTGGAGAGAGTGATGAATGATGATGATTTTCACTTTGTCGAATCGACCCTGCTTCGGCTCGAAACTCTGGGAGAGCAATATTCGATCTCTGTAGAACATGGTATTGCGTCAAGAATTAAATTTCAGGATATTTTTGAAACAATCTGTTCTGCTCGATCCATTGCTGTAGAAAATTCGACAGTGAGCAGGAAATGGGCTCAGCTATGCTGGGATTTCCCACTGGTGCTACGTGGAGCCAGTGAAATCTGGCTGACTTTTGAGCAACGTGAACTGTGGTGGCAGGACGCACTGAAAGCCGAAAAACATTGGGGAGACTCAATTGCTAAAGGTCACTGCCTCGGGGCGTTGGCTAATGTCTATTCTGATAAGGGGAAACATAAAAAAGCGAGAAAGTTGTATGAACAACGACTGAAATTGGCACGCGATAAAAAACAGATGCTTGCATTTACCAAAACATTATTAAATTTGGGAAATACCGCTCTTCGTCTCAACGAGCTTCAGTCAGCCAGAAAACGTCTTCATGAAGCGCGCATCGAAGCCAGACGACATCAATTTTTCAAGGAAGAAGCTCGTGGGTGCACATTGGGGTTTGTAGGTTGTTCAGGTTTTTGTTTTTGTGGGGCGGCGACCGGTTTGGTGGCGTTGGCGGCGGGACCAGAATTGGGGCATCGAATCATTATCGCTCAGATAGTCCGCTCGGAGTTGCAACAACGC
>JAJRTM010000802.1 GCA_024278285.1 Planctomycetota bacterium | reverse complement strand
GGTCTTCTCGACTTCAATGTACGTCTTGTTTCGTTGCAGGGTCTCACGAAAACAGAGTGAAGCGACCGCCGTGCTGGGCGAATCTTTCAACGGGATTGGTGCGACGGACGATTACGTTGCCTACAAAAACATGTTCACCAAACATCAACTTTGCTGGGCACATTTAATCCATAACCCGGCATAGCCGGAACCAAATAATTTTTACCGCAGAGTTCGCAGAGAACCGCAGAGAGAGAAAAAAAGAGGTCTTTGACATTTTCTATTTTCGTGTTTTTCGTTTCTTTCGTGGTCAATTCAAAACGGACCGGGTAGCCCGCCCGCCTCTGGCGGTTGGGTTGCGTAGCAACAAGATGTTTGCGCCATGTGCGCCCAATTTCAATTTTACATTCAATGAAGAGGGAACCCGCATGGCGCAAACATCTTGTGCCTGACGGCACCCAGCCACTAAAGTGGCCGGGCTACCCGGTGATGTTCACAGCATCAAAGAAAAAAGCAAATATTGACCTTACAATCAATGTCAGGCACTATTTATTCAATTTATGAATTTTCCAGAAAATTGACAATGGGGCTGCCGGTTGCTTTTAGTCTTTGGATGTATTGATTTTCATTGTAGATTATTTTTGTTTTCCATAGGCGGAAAATGTTCGCATCCATTTGTAGGCCAGGGATCTAACAGAGTACCCTACGCAACTTGGCGCGCACAGCATACCCTGCCGAACTTTTCTTCGTGGTTGTGGTAAGTTTATCACGAACAGTGATTTTGCTTGATGATTGCCTGGAAGATTCCTTCCCAGGTTGTCTCTTCTGCAATCACTTGCACCGGCAATCCTGCTTCTTTGGCTGCCCGTGCGGTTAAGGGACTGATCGCTGCCAGTTTTAGTTTTTCTCCTAAATGGTCGTGCGATTCTGCGGGTAATAATCGAGCGAAGGCCCTTGCGATTGCTGGACTGCTCAAGCCGACCCAGTCTACTTCTTCGTTCTTCAACCAATGTAAACATTGTGGCGAAAGTTCCTGCACATCGTGGTGTTCGTAAACAACCACCTGATGCAATTCAATATTTGCCGCGTGGAACTCTTTTTCGAGTACATCTCTGCCCCGGTTGGCGCATGGCCAAAGCAGCGGGCCGGTCGGTTGGAGTTTGATTAGTTCGCGAGCAAGATCTTCAGAGCGATATTTTGAAGGGATCAAGTCCGGTTTCAAGTGGTATTGCTTCAGGGCGATTGAAGTGGCTGAACCAATACAGGCCAACTGGCAGTTCCCAAGAACTCTTAAATCTTTGCCACACTTCAAGAGGTGACGAAACAATCCATGTACCGCGTTGGCAGAGGTGAAAAGAATCCATTCATATTTTGAAATTTCATTGACAACGGCATCGAGCTGGGTTGTATCTTCAGGTTCCCTGATTTCGAGCAGCGGCATCAATGCGGGATCTGCACCAAGCTGAATGGCTCTTTGAATTTGAGGCTCAGCCTGTTCCATCGGGCGTGTGATTCCGATTCGCAATCCAAACAGCGGTTTCTTTTCAAACCATTTTATTTGCTCTCTTTGTTGAACGCAGTTGCCAATAATAATCAGCGAAGGAGGGTGCAAACCAGCCTCTTTCACTCGCTGCGGCAACTTGTCGATTCTCTCGGTGACCACTTTTTGAGCCGGGGTGGTGGCTTTGGTAATGACTGCTCCCATGGTTTCAGCAGGCATCCCGGCTTCAATTAACGAATCGACAATTTCCTGGCACCGATGCAGTCCCATATAAAAAACCAGCGTGCCGGGGAAATGTGCGAGAATGTTGTAATCGAGGGCAGATTCTGGCTTGGCAGGATCTTCATGCCCGGTAATAAGGCATACCGCAGAGGCATGGTCGCGATGCGTCAGTGATATCCCTGCGTACTCCGCAGCGGCAGTCGCTGCGGTAATTCCGGGGATGACTTCAAATTCGATTCCTGCATTTGCCAAAGCAGCAGCTTCTTCGCTCCCTCTTCCGAAAATGAAAGGGTCGCCCCCTTTAAGCCGGACAACCGTTTTCCCAAGCTGAGCCTGCTCGATTAACCGTTCGTTAATTTGCTGTTGATGCAGAACCCGTTTGCCTGCTTCATCGGCTCTGCCTGTTCTTTCTGCATCGGCGCGAGAGTGTCGAAGGATTAGCGGGTTAACAAGCCCATCGTATAAAATGAAATCAGCTTGCTGAAGAGATTCAAGTCCCTTGAGAGAAATTAAACCAGGGTCACCAGGTCCAGCCCCAACCAGATAAACTTTGCCGGCACGAGTAGTCATTCTACTTCCATTATAATAGATACGAAAAAGAGTAAGGAGGAATCAGGCATTCTATCAGTCGCTCGGCAAGCTGACATTATTTAATTCTAACTTCCCCGGCCAGTTGATCCTGCAAGCAGCGATCAGGTTGATCAACATCGCGGCAGAATTCAACGCTTCAGTCAGCTTGTGATAGAAGGGAAAATCTTGTGAACGGGGAACGCCAAGTGGTGTCAGCATCGTTTCCAAAGGAAGGTAAACCCAGAGGTAATCACCAATCAGAATCAGAAGAGAAGCCGCAACTAAAACCGTAAACAGTTTACAGATTTTCCCTTTCGAGCGAAGCCAGCACGCAACTCCTGCAGCCAGGCTGATGGCGAGCAGCGTGAATGAGAATGCGTAATAAATTGGAAACCTCAGCAAGACAAGGCCGTCGAGCACGATGCTGCCAAACTGTCCGGAGAGAATTTCCATCACCGTCAGCACGACAAACAAAACCGCCGCCCCGAGCCAGGCTGTAATGGAAAATCGGGCAATAAACAGAAACAGTTTCAACATAGCAACAGGTATCTGATAAAGAAGGTTTGAGATGGTAAGTTTTTACTTGAGGAAGCCTTTATTAAAGAGCCACGAAAGAAACGAAATCGTTTAACGGCAAGCCGAAGGCGACTGCGTAAACCGGCCTGCATAATTTGAAGGTATCGAATCACAAATAAACGTAAATTATCGCGAATTAATTTTCAGACATAGCGTCTTTTTTTTCTTTCTTGGTCTCTTCGGGCCTTCGTGGTGAAAAACAATAAACAGAGATGATGGGAGCATCGATACTTAAACCGTACGGCTCATTCGAAAAGTTTTGGAATTGAATGTAGGTCAGGCTGTGCCTGACGGCAGGAATGTCTGTGCTCCTTTTGAATTAATATGTGCCTCTGTAACTATTCAGTGATGCTTAGTTTTTGCCGGAATTCAGGTTGTCCGTAGGGTCCGCTATTACAAATAGGGGGATCCACTTCCCATCGTGGTCCGCAATAGCGGACCCTACGCCAAAGCTGAATAGTTACGTGCTCCTTTTGAATTCCCAGCGCGGCATAGCCGCAACCAAACAGGGATTTGAACCACGAATAGAGACCAATTAACACGAAATTTTCTTTTGGAAACTTCATCTCAAACTGTAGGATGGCGTGCTTGCACCCATCAAATACGGTTTCCAGTTCATTAGTCCCATGCCGGTAAATCAATGGCAGAATAATAACAGATTGACTCTCTATTTTTCATTGAACGCAACTCGGCACGCAAAGATGGGTGCAAGCACGCCATCCTACTGTCACGTGCTTTATGTTTTTGAGAAGTATGTGCAAGCGTCGTAAATTGTTAACGTTAGTAGCATAGAGGTTTCCTTGAATATTCCAATGGTAAGCCCTCGGCACCGGCAGGAAGAAATGAATCAGCGATAAAAAGCCATTCAGCGATAAAAAGGTTGCGAGGCAGGGCCGGCTCCTGGTGTTCTTGGGGAAGAGGAACTTGCTTCCAGATGAGTTGCTTGCTGAGACTGGGAGGCGGGGTAGTCGCACTGGGCAAGCAATCGGGGACGAAAAATGACCAGGATTAACAAGGGCAAATACCAGAGAACATAAACTCCGCCCAGTTGCGGATACCAGAATTGCGTAAAGACAATGATCGCAGCGTTATAGGAAAGCAGCACCTCCAGCGTTTTTTTCCAGGGCCAGACCGTTAAGGTAATGACCAGAATCGCAAAGGCAACCATGACTGGAATTCGGTAAGCGGGATGGATGGAATTCCAGAACCCCTGTTCCCCCGAGCCTCCCTCAAAGCTAAGCAGTCGGAAATCGATACGATTTATTGTTTGTTGTGTGAATGTGTAGGTATCGGGGGTAATTAATGCGACTGATCCTGCGAGGATTGCAGCCACGATTGCGATCCCAGCGAAAAAACGCAAAGATCGTTTCCAGCCAAAAAAAGAAACCCAGATCGGAAGAAGGAAAACCGGAAAAAACATGGAACCACAAGCAAATCCCATCAAAACACCGGCGACAAGCGGTCGGGTATAACTGGCAATCGCCCAGATAATGAAAGCGCAAGGCAGTACCTGATCGACCTCGCTAACGACATACGAAGTGCAAGGCATGAGCAGGTAAATGGTCGCCATGGCAAACCCCTGCGTTTTGTCGTGAAAATGAAAACGACCGACCCAGTAGAGTCCCGATATAATCGCAATATGCGCCAGGATGGCCAGAATCCTGGCGGCTGTTTCTTCCACAATTCCAAATCTGACCGATGAATCGTTTGAAATCGAATACCCGGAAAACAGACGCGATATCGTCGAGAGGGTTCCACCAATTAGTGAAGCTGTCGGGCCGGCTTCTTCTGGATCGGACTCTCCATCTTCAGGAGGATTGGGGATGACGGCTGGATCAGAATTTCCGGGAGACGAAGCTGCCTGGATTATTTTCTCTCCCTTCATCACAGTGGTGACTGCGCTTGGATCTGCTGGTCGCGTGATTGATTCGATCATCAAAAAAGCAAAGGCACAAGTTCCAAGAAAGATCATCCCCGGCGAGACCAGGTTTGGATCAATGCGTGCTCGCTTTGTTAAATAGCGATCCAAAAGCAGCCGAATGGTCCACAAGGCGGTGCTCAGGAACAAAAAAGTGTACCCGACTGAAGCTCCTTGCTGGGAACGAACCATTAATATTCCGGGCGATAGCGAGAGTAGCAGGATTAAGTCAAAATTGCGCAGCGACCAAGGCCGGCGAAAGCGGTAAAACGCGGCGATGATTAACATCGACGACAGATACAGCCAGGCCGTCTGGGAAACTTCATAACCTGTTAATATTGCATCCATAAAGCCAGAGCGGCTGGTTTGCCACAACCAAAGAGATTTGTTGTACTACCGTAAGTATGAAGAGCAAATACGCTCACCTTACAATGATAGAATCCTGACTCACACTTTCGACCAGGGAACGCCAAGCGAGAATTTCAGGATATTTCGTACTGTTAAAGAAATGATCATTTCAGAGTAACGATTCAGCGACGTTTAATTTCTATAGGAATTTAAGTTGTTGGTAGGGTCCGCGGGTAGCTGACCCCTACGCCAAAGCTGAATAGTTGCATTCTCAGATAAGGATCGTTCGAACGGCACATAAGTACTCTGTAACTTAACATTCAGAATGTAAATCGCCCGTTTATCATAGCAAATCGTGCGGCAAAAGGAAGTTATTACCACCTATTGCAATTTCAGTCCCGCCTTTGAATAATTTTTCGCACTTACAACCGAATGCTTCGCCCTATTGCCCCCATACTGCACACTCTATCATGCGGAGGGGCGATATCGCTGTTGTGCCTTCCTGAAATTTTAGTAATTCTTGAATAACTCATAAGAATTTGCTGAAATGTCTTGGCTCGGAACATATTTTTTGTAAAATGGAGGATGCAGGGAAGGGAAAAGTAAAGGCGTTGGAGAATGAAAACGCATGGTGTTTTTTGAAGAAGGAGTTTCGAGATGAAGGAAAGAAAAAAAGAGCAGTACACAACAGAATGGTGCGGAGACTGTGGTTGCGGATACTTTGCCGAGTATGATTTTTCTGACCGCAAAAATCATGTCGTAGAAAAAGACTTGGCTCACCATCTGGAATCTCAGTCAGACGTAGAATTCGACCATCTGGTTGTTCGCCGGGTATCGGACGATGCTGTCTGCCTGGAAGGAGTTGTCAAAACAGGATGCAACTGTCCTGATTTCAAGAAATACGTCAAGGCTCTTTACGGTGTCGATAAGGTCATTAATCGCCTGGTTGTTCGTCCTGCCTCAGCGGAAGAAGAAACTGTTTTTCCCGTAGAAGAGGGAACGGTAACTGAGTGGCGCTAGTCAGTATTGCGAACGGTCATGTTGTTCTCGGCATAGTACAATGTTGGCGATTGCAGTCGCGACAAGGTATCAAAGGGACGCCTTGGTTTGCTGTGCTGCGGATTCGCCTTTGAGCCAGCTTGTTTCGTTTATGAATTCTGAATGCGATTTTTCAGGGCGGCTAATTCGTCTTCCACTTCCTGTTCCCGTAACTGCTTTGCGGTTGCGGTCAACGCGGAGTGGTGGTTGTCGTCGCTTTCCTTGACGCCCAGTTCGGATTGCTTTCGTTTTGCTTCTGCCAGTCTGGCTTCCAAGGCGCGGTAGGTTGTCATCAAACTTTCATAAGTGGAATGAGCAACTTGCACCTGTTGTTCAAATCCTGCAGCAATATCCATCACTTCTTTTTTTCGATACAACGAAGTACGGGCGGCGTTCTCATCGCCTGCATTAAGTTGCTCCAGAGCAGCGGCATCCCAGTCGACAATTTGCTTTTGGGAATCTTCCAGATCTTCTTCCAGCGTCCTTTTGCTTTTTTGAGCAGTCTGTACACTTCGCTGTGCCCCGGCTAACCCTTGCTCCATTTCGTCGATCACTTCCTGCAAGGTTGCTTGCGGATCGTCTGAATTGGTCAGTAGATCGGTTAAGTTACAGGTGACAATATCTGTCAGACGGCTGAAAAATGGCATCACATCGCCTCGTAAATAGGGCCAGAAAAAACAAAACTGAATAACGACCAGTTTAACTTCATTCTACGAATTCGGGAGAGAGTTGGCCCAATTCTCTATCAAATAATCGAATCAATTTTCGGAATACTTTTGATTTCGAGAGCTATTTGACAACGCAGCCAGGGCAGAAAGAGATCAAACGTTATTTGTATTTTTCTTTTTTTTATTAAATTCAGGCTGCTTTTCGTTCGGTTTGAGGAGATGCGAGTCGCTTGAGCAGGAACTCGGCTGTTTCGTGAGAGGCTCGTGATTCTGCAATTTCATCAGCTAAGTCGGCAAGTTCTTGTCGAACTGCGTTTAGTTCTTCGGGGTTTGAAAGCCAGCGGTCAAAAATGGCCGTCATGCTGGCGACCGGTTTTTTATTGGAATTGATAAACGGAAATTCCGGCAACAGTTCCCGACCGCTGATTAAATTGGGCAGCGTGATGTATTTGCATCTGATAACCACCGCGGTGATCAACCCCATCACCCAACCTCCTTTGTAAAGCACAACCGCGGGTGTCTTGCGAGCTAGCAATTCCAGGCTGACAGAACCGGAAACCATTAAACAGCAGTCAACCGCTTCGATCACTTCAGAGGTGCGTCCGACTTCAAATGTAATCGGAAGGGGCTTGCCGTATTCTTGGAGTTTCTGTTCGCAGAATTCTCGATGATGCGGTTTATGGTTGGCGACAATAAACCGGCACTGCGGATGCAGCGTTGAAATTTTATCGACAATTTCCAGCATGACCGGCCAGTTCATGGAGAGTTCCATTTTACGGGAACCGGGAAGCAGGCCGATCACTTTTTCTGTTCCGTTTCGTAGTTCGGAAATGGTTTGCTCGCCTACCGGATGGCTGGCAACTTCTTCAAAAAATGGATGCCCGACAAAAGTCGTTTCCACGCCTCGCTGACGATACCATTCGGTTTCAAAGGAAAGTCCGGAAAGAACGTGATCGACATTTTTTTGAATGCGTTTTACTCGCCAGCTTCCCCAGGCCCATAACTGAGGGGGCATATAATAATAGACGGGAATGCCCGCTTTTTTTGCGTAGTGAGCAATCCACCAGTTGAAGCCGGGAAAGTCGACCAGCACGACGGCATCTGGTTTATGTTCGCGGAAATAGCGATCTGCCTGGAACGCCAGGCGAAAAAACTTGCCGATCATCGGCAATACTTTCACAATCCCCATCACCGCCATCGTTGTTAATGGAAAAATGATGCGACACCCGGCCGCTTCCATTTCCTCGCCGCCGTAGCCGACACAATCGCAATCGGGATTTCGAGATTTTAATTCTCGTATCAACATCGCAGTATGTTCGTCGCCACTCGCTTCACCAACAGAAAAATAAATTTGCATCCTTGCCCTCGATATGATTTAGGGTCCGCGATGCGGACCAAAACGCAGGTAACCTAACATAAAGTAAAAGCCTGCCCAGCAGACCCTGCCTCATGTATTAAGCGAAATATCCCGCATTTCGTCGATTGGGTCAAGATGCGGTTTCGTTTTTAGATGCTATGATACGTATAAATTGTAGATTTAAGGCTATCGATTGAAAGAAATGCTGAATGCACGACCAAACAGAGAGGGCTAAATTGCCTAAAATGCGATCCTATCCTGCGGTGAGCGGAAAAAAATTGCCTGCCGAAAGAGATCGAAAATGGGAAATCCTACTTGCAGGCGATTTTAACGATCAACATACCGAACTGTTGAAGTCGTTGTTGGATGTCCCTCGAAATTCTCGGGGCATCATTTACATCGACTCCAACGGCGGCAGCGTTTACACCGCGATTGCATTAAGTTCGTTGATTCGGCTGCGAGGGTTGCGAGCCACTGCGATTGTGCTGGGGGAATGTTCTTCGGCAGCGCTGCTTCCGTTTGCAGCGTGCGAAGAACGTTTCGTGACGCCTCTTTCGACGCACCTGTTTCATCCGATGAAATGGGAAAGTGAAGAAAATGTTCGGTTGGAAGAAGCAGCCGAGTGGACCAGGCATTTCAAACAGGTCGAACAGAATTTTGAAAAATTGCTGGCGAGTTTGTTGAATCTTGATTTGGAAAAGTTAGCAGCGTGGTCGATGCCCGGTCGTTTTGTCAGCGGTCAGGAACTGGTTGAGGCGGGTGTGGCGCAAATGCTCGATCCCTTTTCCGCTTAGCAACATTCGTGCCCAATCTCCACGGCTTGGGGGCGAGAAAATGGCACTGTTCAAAATACTTCACCATGAATGGTCAGGGTAAGTTGTCGAGAGGAAGCGTGGTTTCTGTGTTCGCACAGGTAAATCCCTTGCCAGGTTCCCAGGACCAGTTTACCGGATTGAATCGGCACAGTTATGCTTGCTCCCATCAGCGATGATTTCACATGAGCGGGCATGTCGTCCGGCCCTTCACAGGTATGGATATACGGGAAATTTTCCGGAGCAATTTGATTCAGCGATGCTTCCATATCTACAAGTACATCTGGGTCTGCATTTTCGTTAATTGTTAATGAAGCAGAAGTGTGCATGATAAAAATATGCAGCAGTCCAATGTTGATATTCTGCAACTCGGGTAACGATTCAACAATCGCATGAGTGATTAAATGAAATCCGCGGGAGCGAGCGGGAAGTGTTATCTGTTTTTGATGCCACATGTTTTTTATGCTTCACAATGTACGGCCGACAGGCCACCCTTATGCTGGGATGATGAAAATATTGTTAACACTCTTTAAGTTACCCGAACAGAAGACCGGCAAAAACACTCGGTCTATCTGATCATTCAGGGGAATCAAGCAGAAAGGGGGAAATAACTCACGGCAGAATAGATGAGGGACGAATAATCCCCCCTCTTACTCTACCATGAAACTCTTTTTTCAAATATCATACTCTTCTTTTTGATTTGCCTCAGTGACCTGAGCATCTTGGTGGTTTACTTTTTTGGTTCTTCCTCACACTTTAGTGGCTATAAGAAAAAAGAGCCACAGATTCACCCAGCGCGGCTTAGCCACAACCAAAATAATGATCACCACCAAGGCACGAAGACACAAAGAAGAAAAATTTTAATTGGAACGGTTCGTTTAACGGCAAGCCGAAGGCGACTGCGTAAACCGGTTTGTTTGATTGGAAGGTGCCGAACCGCGAATAAACGCCCATTAACGCGAATCATTTTTTTCTTTTTTCTTGGTGGCTTCGTGCCTTAGTGGTAAAGAAATGATGAAAGCCATGAAAAATAGGATCGACACTTAACCT
>JAJRTM010000801.1 GCA_024278285.1 Planctomycetota bacterium | reverse complement strand
CGTTATTCGCTTTAAGTTAGCTTTGAACATGGTTTAATGTAACGAAACGTCTGAAAAGGCCTGTTTCAAAATAGTGAAAACATACTGAACACGACATTTTGTTTAATAAATCAACAAGCCCTAACACCCCCGGCTCGCCTGAAAATCTCCTATTGAATTAATAGAGGTTCGCTGGTATCTAATCGATTTCTGGGATCGGGTCATTTTTGCCGATTGGCTTTCCTTCCCAGATCACATTTCCAATTTCATCCATGGTCAGAATTCGATGAGCCGAACCTGGGGCTGGTTTCGCACTTTTTGCAGGGAGATACTTTTTCAACTTCGCGATAATCGCAGCAGACTCCGGTTTATCCGCCAGGTTGTGCCATTCGTTCACATCGTTCTTCATATCGTACAACTCTTGTGAACCATCTGCATACCGAATATACCGCCAGCGTTCGGTGCGTAAACCATGGTTATCGTGATTGTGCGTCGTAATCGCGGGCCATTCTCTGCACGCATTCGCATCGACCAGTTGAGGTTTCAAACTATGCCCTTCCAGATCTTTCTTTTCGGGAAGATTCAGAACGTCAATCAAAGTCGGGTAGATATCAAGAAGTTCTGCAGGACGGACACAACGCTGATTCGGCGTGACTCCCGGTCCCGCAAAAATGAGAGGGACTCGCGTTGATCGATCCCAAAGGCTGTTCTTCCCTGTGATCTCTTTTTCTCCCAGATGCCAACCGTGATCAGACCACAAAATAATGAGTGTATCATCGGTATGTCCGCTGCGTTCGAGTGCATCTAGCACCCGTCCCACCTGGGAATCGACAAAACTTGTGCTTGCCAGATAAGAGCGAACCAGATTTCGCCATTGATTGCTTTCGATCAAGAATTTGAGTCGCGGTTCGGGCAGTTTCCAGTGCATGTACCACGAAAAGCGTGGGGTATCGGCTCGATCATTTTTCAAAAATGGGGGGAGCACCGAATCATCGTCCGGGTAAAGATCGAACCATTTTTGTGTCGCATAACAAGGGACATGAGGCAGAAAGAATCCGACGGATAAAAAGAACGGTCCGTCAATTCCCTTATCCAGTTGATCAACCGCCCAGCTCGCAACTTTCCAGTCTCCCTTGTCTTCGTCTTTGTGTGGAAAAACGCCCCAGTCGACTAATGGATGCCCACTGGGTGTATTGACCAACGGTTTTTTGGGTCGCGCCCCAACACTGGCGGGGGTGCCGATGACATCGAATTCACGATCTTTTTTTCGTCGCCCATATCCGCCATGATAAATTTTTCCGGTCGTGTAACTTCGGTAACCATATTTTTTGAGATACTGAGGCAGCGTCACAATATCTTTGAGAGATTCCACATTACGAATCCAGGGGGCGAGTCCGTACACGCCGGTTGTATCCGGGCGTTTGCCGGTCATTAAACTTGTTCGTGAGGGATTACAAAGGGGCGATTGACAATGTGCATTCAGAAAAACCGTCCCACGCTTGGCAAGCGCATCGATATAAGGCGTCTGAATCAGCGGATGACCATCCAGGCAACCGATCCAGTCGTTCTGGTCATCAATCGCAATAAAAAGAATGTTCGGCTTCTCGGCAGCCTCAGTCAAACCGGGTTGTTGAACCAATATTACTACAGTGCAGGCAAGCAGGCTGCTTAAAAAAGATCGTAACATAAATTTCATCCTTTTGAACACATAACATTTTCTCATATTCGACGCATACCTGTTGTTTAGTGTGACAATACTTAACAGAATAAATCAACCAAGCACCCCTCATTTTTTCCTGCCATTTTCATTAATTAGTAAGATGCCCTGCTTGATTGCAGTACGTCTTAAGTTGAGATACATTGATTCTTGCCAACCTGTTTTCAACCTCACGGAGAATATTCGTTCAATGTCTCTCATGCGTAAAAAGTATCAAGTGGATGTTCTTGTTTGTGGAGGTGGCTGTGCAGGGATTGCAGCCGCGATAGCTGCGGCTCGCAATAATGCGAAGACACTCCTATTGGAACGGGCTGGTTTTTCCGGGGGAATCATCACCACAGTCGGACTCCCTTTTTTCGATGGCATTGCAGATAAAAAAACAGGCCGCATTGTCGTGCGTGGTATTCCGTTTGAATTGTTGCTCAAAATGGGCCGGACAGAACCGAATGCAACGCATATCAAGCCGCATAACCCGACGATAAAATCGACTGAGCAATTCAAAGTGCTTGCCGATCAAATTCTGGAATCTCATGGCGAACAGATTCAGGTGCTGTATCACACAACTGCGTGTGAAGTGCAAACAAAAAAAGGGCGAGTTTCCAAAGTGCTTGCCGCCAATAAAGATGGCCTGGTTGAAATTGAAGCCCGGCAAATTATTGATTGCACCGGAGATGGAGATATCGCAGCCTGGGCAGAGGTCCCGGTTGAAATAACAAAACCGTTGATGCCAATGACATTGCATTTTCGCATCGGGAATGTTCGGCATCATCCAGAACTGAGATCCAAAGCTCGCGAAGCTCTCATCAAAGCACAGAAAGCGGGCAAACTTCCGATGTTCTACGGACCGGGCATCATCTATTGTTTTGCTGATGACGAAGCCTATATTCACGCCGTTCGCGTTGCCGGTGATGCGAGCGATGCAGAGGATCTTTCCCGAGCGGAAATGCAGGGACGCAGTGATGCCTGGGCGATGTTCGAAGCCTGGAAAGAATCAGTCCCCGGTTTTGAAAAATCATACTTTATCAGCAGTGGTCCTTACATCGGAATTCGAGAAACAAGACGGTTGGTTGGTCAATATGTGCTGACAGAACAGGATATCAGATCGCAAAAAAACTTTGATGATGCGATCGCGACCGGTTGTTGGTACATGGACCGTCACCCCAACCACACGACCATCGGCACCGCAAACGATTCCGGCACCGGTTATCAACCAGCTCCTTACGATATCCCATACCGCGCCTTGGTTGCCCAAAAAGTAGAGAACCTGCTCGTGGCTGGTCGCTGTCATTCTGCCACAGCCGCCGCTGCAAGTTCGACACGTGTCACCGTCACCGCGATGGCAATGGGGCAAGCCGCCGGGACAGCCGCAGCGATGGCAGTCAAAGAAAAATCATCGGTCGCAGTTCTCAATGGAGTTGACGTTCGAGAACTACTAACCGCCCAGGGAGCCGGCCCATTTACGCAGGGATAATTGTACTGTTTTCCTGCCCCGGACAAGCCGGAACCAAACAGGTATCATGCGAACCGGGGGTGTTAACCCTCTGGTCATTCTGTTGTTGTAAATAGGCGTGCAATTTACACACGAATGTAACCAGGTCATCACTGACCCGGCTCGCCTGGAAATATCCTGCCAGTTTTGCGCAGCATTTCATTGATAAGATACTAATCTCTCTTGCTGGTCAGCCCCAATACTCCCCATTTTATGAAAGTCTCAAGAATTTCCTGACCAGGTTTTTACCATTCATGTTAAACAGACCCGCACACTTCATGAAAGATAACGTTGAAAGTGGCGTTGCCTTGTGTCGCACACAAAGGTAGGCGGGAGAGAACTCCGGACGAAATCGAGATTTGAAATGATGCAGTCCCTGCACATTGAAGACAAAATTAAAGCGTTTTGCCCACTGCCCTAAGGCTAAGCGAACGTGCCGGGAATCTCCTGCAAGTGGCGTATCGCAATTGTAGGCAGGGACCATACATAGCGAAATAGTTTCCAGGCCTTCATTCTTCATCGTATCAATGACATAAACCAACAGGAACGGGATTACACCGCGAACAGATTGTTTGCTGTTGCGATACATTTCTGTCGCCCAACTACGGCCTCCGTTCATTGGCGTGCAGATGACATAAGCTTGCCATTGATCAGGAGTTGATCGGTCATAAGCAACAAACAAACGCCTGCGATAAAAATGTTCAATATGCAGTTTCCCTTCCAGTAACCCGATATCATGACTCATCACGCGACCTGCAAGGTGTTCTCGATTAATCGCCTGCAACTTTTTAAATACTTCTTCTCGTTCCTGCGAATTCATGTTATCAAGAAAGATTTCCTGAGCTTCAATCCCCTGCCGAGAGACAAAGCTTGTTTGCCGACGTACCCAGGCATACTCCCGCCCCCCCCAATGATGAGACTTCAGGTCGATAGAGGTACTCTCTCCGAACTTGGTAACCTGAAATCCATATTGTCGAAAAAGCGGCACGTCTTCTTCTGCAATTGAATAAAAAGCGATCAGTAATTTATTGCTTTCTGCATAGTCACAAAATTGAACGAGCAGCTCTTCCCGGTGTCGAAGCGGAGCAATCAATCCACCAATCACATGAAGATATTTCCCATGCCTGATGAAGCCTACCACTCCTCTGTTCTGCTCGTCCCAAAAATGTTCGTACTCCGGTTCGGTAACGAGATAAGAATCTGGTTGGAGACCACAATAAAAGACACAACGCTCGACCTGATCCAGTTGTGGCTCATGTTCGAATCCCGCGGGACGTAATGTCTCACGAGGAGATTCCAATTGTGAAATAAAAGAAACGCTCATAGTAAATCAGTATTCTGAATTGGGATTGAGGATTCACACATTTGTGAAATGTTCAGTAAAATAAACTGCAATAAAAACCAAACCAGATTCTCTGCATGACTGGTTTATTTTGACAACCATACCCAACAAGTAATATTTATAAACTTGCGCAACTCGCAAGGGAATTAACAATTGATTGTGCAAAGTGGTGAAGACCCACTCCGCGCGATAGCCCCAATCAAACGAAAATGAAAGGGAGAATTAGCCGATCAAAACAATTGTCAATATAGTAGGTATAGGATATATGAGAGCCCTGCGTCATTAACTACCTCCAAAGAATCTGTATTTTTCTACTTTTACTCAAGAATGAGTCCTCTTGTTCACGTATTCCATTGATCATCAGGTGTGAATCTGAAAATTGCGGAATGAACCGCGAATTCAACAAAGACATTTTGGGCTGAGCCGCGAATTCTCGCATTAAAACCAAGTCTGCGTTCAGCGTTTTCATTCTCTTAAGAGATACTGCCAACAAACTAGATGCCTGCCGGGCGGTGAGGTTCTCGCAGGCGAACAAATCGATAATTGCAGATGTAATACGACCGTGCAGGAAAAGCCCGAGTAAATGAAAGTTGAGAAACCCGATCACTTTTCCTTCTTGTTCAACGACTAATGTCTCCGCTAATTCTGGATAACTTAACTGTTTGTTGAGACGATCTTCTGACCAAAGTACCGCCAAATCAGCCTTCTTTGCCTGTGTATTAATTAAATTCAAGCACGCAGAAAGATCTTGAGGTTC
This sequence comes from Planctomycetota bacterium, assembly GCA_024278285.1. Classification (GTDB taxonomy): domain Bacteria; phylum Planctomycetota; class Planctomycetia; order Planctomycetales; family Planctomycetaceae; genus Rubinisphaera. The sequence goes on along the minus strand of JAJRTM010000801.1, from coordinate 203 downwards.
ATACGCACGGATCAGCACCTCGTGATCAGGTTTACCCACGCCGTAGATAAATTGAGGAAGAAGAGACATCGCGATTTTCTCCGATTTTTTGTTCGTCCACTGAGAAACAGCTTTCGAATTCAAAACGCGAGCCCACAAATACATACGCCTGACAAATTTAGTATTTGTTCTGCCCGACTTCCAGAACCGCGGCCCAAGAGATT
>JAJRTM010000800.1 GCA_024278285.1 Planctomycetota bacterium | reverse complement strand
GGGTCGTTCGGTTCCAGCCGTTTTTAATCGAAAAACGGGTGAGTTGAATTATTATCACCTGCAAAAAAACCAACAGCGTGGCGGCTCTTTTGCGGTACTGGCTGATCAGTTTTTATATAACGGCGGCTGTCTGTTCGATAATAAAACGGGCGATCTTTCTTCACGACTAGGGGCAGGAACAATCGTTTCGCTTCCCAGTGGGATCGTGCGTTCAGAAGGAAAATCACTTGCCCAATACCGCTGGGAAAATCGGACGACCAAAGATAGAAAAGGGAAAACGGTTTCTGTTCGCGAACTGCAAAAAACAAAACTGATCGACGGCGATCACGAGGTACTCGAATTCATCATAGCCGGAATCAATGCGATACGCGGGGAGGAAAATCGTGTCAGTGCAGTTGATTATACCAGACAGCGAAACACCTGGTGGTCGCATGAAGTCGAAGGAAAAGCCCTGGGCCTGGCGTATGGCAACGGTCGTTTAATCGTCAGCACAGATAAAGGTTTTATCTACTGTTTTGATGGCGATGATAAGGCAGAGAAAGAAATGATAACACAGCTACAGTATGCGACACCTGCCGTTTCCGAAACCGTTCAGCAGGCAGCCGATGAAATACTGAAGAAAACCGAAGTGACCGAAGGTTATTGTGTTGACCTGGAATGCGAAACGGGTGAGCTGGCGATTGCGTTGGCGTTGAAATCGAACCTGCAAATATATGCGGTCAGTTCCGATGCAAAAAAAGTGGAGGTGGCCCGAAAGAAGATTAATGCAGCAGGATTGTATGGGACGCGCATCACTGTGCATCAGGTCGATCTATCAAAAAAACAGTACCCGAAACGCTTTGCGGATTTGATTGTTTCTCAATTTTCTTTATCGAACAAAATCACGCCGGAACTTTCTGAGGAGCAGCATCGAATTCAGCGACCGTATGGCGGAATGATTTGCGTCGGGTCAGCCGGGGCGATGAAAACTGAATCGCGAGGGGCATTGAAAGGGGCGGGAAGTTGGACGCACATGTATGCCGATGCGGCGAACACGGTTTGCTCGGCTGATGAAATCGTGAGTGGACCACTCGAAATGTGCTGGTTCCGCGATGTCGATTTCGAATTGCCCAACCGGCACGGGCGCGGGCCTGCTCCGTTATCGCATCGGGGAGTGTTGGTCGTGGGTGGTGTCGATGGGATTTGTGCATTGGACGCCTACAACGGACGCACATTGTGGGTATACGATCAAAAAGATTATTTGCGGGATTTCGATGGCATCCATCATGATGTCGCTTCGCCCGAAGTGGGGAATCATTTTTGTCTGGGAGAGGATAGCCTCTTTTTGCGTCTAAAAAACAAGTGCATTCAACTCGATTTGAAAACCGGAAAGAAACGGGCTGAATTTATAACACCTGCTGCACCGACTGAAAAAAATCAGGCGTGGGGATATCTGGCTTATCATCAAGGACTACTTTTCGGTTCCATCGCCAACGAAGAACACAAAGTAAGTCCCCGATATAAATTGAGCAAGTTATATCCGGAATCAGTTAAACTGTTTGTGTTTGATGTCAAAACAAAAAAAATGAAGTGGGTCTATGCAGCGAAGAATTCGATCCGCAATAACACGATCACCATCGGCGCAGATTCGGTTTATTTGATTGATCGTCCAATCGTGATGCAGGATCGGATAGATAACCCACGCAGAAATGGACGCCCTGCCCAAAAACTGAAGCCGGAAGAGCAGCCAGACGGCTTGCTGGTTTCGTTTGATCAACAAACCGGGAAAGTCCGTTGGGAAAAAGAAAATAATATATTCGGGACGCAACTTTCCGTGAGTAACGAATTCGGTGTTTTACTGATGAGTTATCTGGGCCAGAATCACAAATTCTTTTCGCTCCCCTCTGAAGTAGGCGGAAGACTGGCTGCATTGGATGTCAAAACAGGGGAACGTCTTTGGGATAAAAAAGCAGAATATAAAACTCGCCCTCTCATTATTGATTCAACCGTTTACACGCAAAATGGAGCCTGGAATTTATATTCGGGGGAAGAAATCCCGTTTCAATTAAATCGCAGTTACGGTTGCGGTCAGCTTTCCGCAGGGAAAAACATGATGCTGTTTCGTTCTGCCACGCTGGGGTATCTCGATTTGAATCGTGACGCAGGTGTCGAAAACTACGGCGGTATTCGTTTGGGTTGCTGGATCAATGCGATCCCCGCAGGCGGCCTGGTCCTTGTTCCCGATGGCTCCGCCAAATGCAAATGCAGCTATCAAATGAAAGCCTGGTTCGCGCTGCAAAATGCAGAAAAGTAGGGCGAATTCCGTTTTGAAGTCGGCATCCTTGGACCTAAAGGTGTTCTGTTTTCGGTATGGAAAAAATAAAGATGTCACAACGTTACCCGTTTTTTGTCAAACGAGATATTGATGGTTTCTTCGGTTTATTTATCGATAACCTGGTGCAATTCCTGGCGATACTTGCGTTATGCAGTAACCCGTTTATTTGTGGCATGACGGGGGAGCATTCTTTTTATCTGTATCGGTACATTTTTCCTGGAGCAGCGGTCAGCATTCTGTTTGGGAATCTCTTTTATGCCTGGCAAGCCCGCAGATTGGCTGCTCGCGAAAACCGCAGCGATGTTACTGCCCTTCCTTACGGCATCAATACGCCTTCGATGCTGGTTTATATTTTCTTTGTGATGGCTCCGGTTTATGCGCGCACGCAAAGTGTAGAAGCCGCCTGGAAGATGGGGTTGATCGCCTGTTTCGGAAGCGGCGTGATCGAATTTGTCTGTTCTTTCTTTGCAGAAAACATTCGTAAACATACGCCCCGTGCTGCACTCCTTTCAACATTGGCAGGAATCGCAATCGGTTTTATTGCGATGACATTCACACTGCAAATCTTTCACAAACCACTGATTGCGATGGTCCCTTTGGGATTAATTCTGATTGCCCTTTTTTCAAAAAGCCGCTTCCCGCTGGGACTGCCGGGCGGGTTACTGGCAGTGCTGGCGGGAACAACCGTCGCCTGGGGGTTGACGCTGCTTGTGCCGAATCTGGATAACCCTCCGGTGTGGATTACGAATAGCGTGATGGATCCGTTAGCAGTCAAAACTCAATTCGAAGCACTCAGTTGGAACCCGCCCATTTTTATCGGGCAGGAACTCTGGGGACTGCTACAAGATTGGAAACAGTGGGTCGGTTTTTTATCGGTCATTATTCCGATGGGTTTGTTTAATGTGATCGGCTCGTTACAAAATATTGAATCGGCTCAGGCAGGAGGTGATCGTTACGCAACAGCACCTTCGATGATGGCGAACGGCCTGGGGACGATGCTGGCAGCGTTATTTGGAAGTTGCTTTCCGACGACCATTTACATTGGGCATCCCGGTTGGAAGGCGCTCGGTTCACGGGCGGGATATTCAACCATTAACGGCGTCGTGATCACAATCATTTGCTTTACCGGAATGATCGGCTTGGCTTCAAGTATTATTCCGATCGAAGCCGGGGTCTCGATTGTGCTTTGGATTGGCGTCATCATTACCGCACAGGCTTTTCAGGCGACCGAAAATCATCACGCCCCTGCGGTTGCCATTGGCTTGTTTCCTGCTATTGCCGCCTGGGGAGCCACCATCATGTACGGTTCTTTTTTCGTCGCGGGAGGGAAAAGTTTACAGGAACTGCTGGTAGAAAATGCGAACGCAGATGTGAACGGCTTTCTTGTTGGCAGTTTAATTTCGATGGAGCGTGGTTACATTTTCACCTGTATGATTTTAGCAGCGATTTCGGCCTGCTTAATTGATCGCAAGTTTTTTGTAGCCGGTTTCTGGTCATTGATTGCAACCGTCTTTACTTTTTGCGGTTTGATGCACTCCTTTCAGCTTAGCGGGAATAATGTCGATTATTTAATGCCGTTTACCAAGCCGAATCCGGGAGCGTATCTGTTTTCCGCCTACGGCATAGGGATCGGCTACCTCGGTATCACCATCGTCTGCTGGGGCTCAGGCTTGTTTCTGAATCAAGCTGATTCAGCGAATAAAGATTCCTGAATATACTCACCGCGTTCTGAGATTGCGGTTTTGGGAATTGCCCTTTGACGGTATACCTTGCGGTTCGTAAGTTTTTGTATTTCAGGAATGAACATGTGCCAGGAGGGCAAGTTGTGATCAGGATTGAATTTAGTGATGACG
>JAJRTM010000799.1 GCA_024278285.1 Planctomycetota bacterium | reverse complement strand
TCAGCTTCAAAAGATCGTCGGATCGTATTCTGGTTGTTCGGCGCAATATCAAATTCAAAGCCAAAGCTGGAACCCCACAAGCGGGTGCGGTTGAAACTTCTTATATGGATAGCATTATCAATGCGCTGCCGATTCGCAGTGAAAAGAGTGCGGGAGCGGCGGTTCTGGTTGATCTGGCTGATTTGTTTATGGATGACTTGGCTGGCATCGGGGTTCGTCCAGATCGCAAGCGTAGTTCATGGTTTAAGGTGAAGGCGTTTCCGAAGAACATTGAAATTGAAGTCGCAGCTGTCTTCACGGCTTCTTATAGTCGCTCCGCTTTACATGGCAGCGATAACCCGGTTCCCGATCCGCGTGGAACACAAATCGTTTTGCACTACGGTCTTTCCAAGTTGGAAACAACTTCTTACAAGCCGCGTTTAGCCGATGATCGAATCGGTTACTTTCTCAGCACGACCAACGATTTTTCAAAAGATGTTCATAAAAGCCCGAAAGTTCGCTACATCAACCGTTGGCATTTAGAAAAAGAAGATGCGTCTGCGAAACTTTCGGTTCCGAAAAAGCCGATTATTTTCTGGATTGAAAAAACAGTTCCTCGAAAGTATCGCCCGTTTGTTCGCGAAGGAATTCTGGAATGGAATAAAGCGTTTGAGAAAGTCGGCTATCTGCAGGCGATTGAATGCCGCGATCAACAATCGAGTGATGATTTCGATCCGGAAGATATTCGTTACAACACGTTCCGCTGGATCGCCACTTCAGCCGGGTTTGCGATGGGGCCAAGTCGGGTGAATCCTAAGACTGGTCAAATTCTTGATGCAGACATCGTTTTCGATGAAAGTATGGTCCGTTATTACCGACAGGATTATGTCCGCACGGTCGGCATTCCCCAGGGATTGGAAATACTTGCTCAGGGAAATCGCAACACATTTTTGAAGTTGTTCTCTTCACAAGTTCCTGAAATGGAAAGCCGTTCTCGTGAAATGGAAGCACTCTACAAGCAGTATCAAAAGCTTGCCCAGGAACAGCCGGAACATGCGTTGGCGTCTCGATTCCCAATGCAACCGGGTTGGATGAATTCTCGTCAACCGTGCAACTGCTGCATGATGGGGCCAGGCATTCAACGACAGTTAACAATGCTCTCTTCGATTCTCGCGATCAACGGAGCCGCTCCAGGAGGGAAAGTCCCTGAAGAGTATATCGGGCAGGCAATTAAAGAAGTCGTCATGCACGAAGTAGGGCATACTTTAGGTCTGCGTCACAATTTCAAAGCAAGTACCATGCTGACGCTGGAACAGGTGAACGATCCCAAGGTGACATCAACCAAGGGAATGACCGGTTCTATCATGGATTACGTCCCTGCGAACTTTGCACTCGATCCTAAAAAACAGGGAGACTACTTCCCCAAAACAATCGGTCCTTACGATTACTGGGCGATTGAATACGGTTATAAACCGATTGCTTCGGGGGAAGAAAAAGAACTGGCGAAAATCGCCTCGAAGTCGGCTCAGAAAGAACTCACTTACGCGACCGATGAAGACCTTTATGGCAACCCCGATCCGCGTATCAATTTGTTCGACCTGGGCGATCCGCTTAATTACGCATCACAACGGATGAAGTTGATGAAGAAATCGATTAAAGGATTGTCAGATCGCATGGTTGAAGATGGCGATGGATACCAGCAAGTTCGCTCTGCTTTCAGTATGCTGATGGGAGAAGTTTCTCAGGCGACTTATTTAACATCCCAATACATTGGCGGGGAATACACCGCGCGGGATCACAAAGGCGACCCGAACGCCCGTCCGCCGATGCAGCCGATCTCACTGGAGAAACAACAGCAGGCATTGAAACTTCTCAATGATGAAATCTTCTCTGATAAAGCGTTTCAGTTCCCACCGGAACTATTGCGAAATCTGGCTCCCGAGCATTTCAGAGGCAGCAGTTCTCGTTCTTCAAGTTATCATTTTCCGGTTCATCAACAGGTGCTCAGCATTCAGAAGATGGCCTTGTCATCACTACTTGATGCAGAAACATTGCAGAGAGTTCTCGATATTGAACTGCAAGCGGTTAAAGACCAAAAAGTTCTCACGCTACCACAAATTTTCGATTCCTTAACCAATTCCATTTGGTCAGAAATTCCTGCCAATGCAGATAAAAATGCAAAGGTTTCAATTTCAACCATTCGTAGAAACTTGCAACGAGCACACATGCAGAAGCTGACTGGAATTGTTCTTGGTCCAGAAAGTGGGGGAGGAAGTCTGATGCAATTACTCGGCGGATCAAGCGGTTCAGCCCCGGCTGATGCTCGCAGCCTGGCTCGCTTGCATCTGAAAAATTTGAATACTCGATTGGCAGCCGCTATTAATTCCAAAAAAGTGACGATGGATGCTTACACCACCGCTCACTTACAGGAAATTCAACAGCAAATTGAAAAAGTTCTCAATGCCGATTTGACCAGTAGCCGTCCGTAAGCAAAGCTGTTGTACCTGAAAATCGAAACCTCCGGCTGATATTACTTTCAGTCGGAGGTTTTTTATTCAAGCTCGTTTGGATTCCTGCTCTGGGCTGGCTATGATGAAAAAAAGTGCTGACTTGTACGTTTTTTGCTGCCCGAACTCTCAATCATACTTCGGAACCCCACCTGATGGCGGAATTGTACCACGAATGCGGCGTTGCCGCGATTTATCATCTCTTAGGGGATGGTATCTCTCCACTGGCTCCACAAAACGATCCAAATTGTGTAGCCGGTCTCATCCCCAGGTTGCTTCTCGATATTCAAAATCGCGGTCAGCTTGCAGCCGGGATGACCAGTTTTAATCCGAAACGAAAGCAGTTGATTAAAACCTACAAAGACGTTGGCAGTGTCAACGAGGTTTTCCGACTTGGCCGCAGGGAAAAAGCAGAACGAATCATTAAGCGATACAACGGTCAGGCTGCGATTGGGCATGTCCGATACGCAACCTGTGGCACCGATGACCGTAGTTATGCCCAACCGTTTGAACGCTCTCATGTTCAAAAATCGAAGTGGTTCAGTTTCGGTTTCAACGGGCAACTGGCTAATTATCAAAAATTGAAAGAACAAATCGAAACGCAGGATGATTTCCACCTGGCTCGGGAAACCGATACCGAAATTATTATGCACCTGCTTTCTCAGGATTTTTCCATTCACGGACGAGGTGATCTGGTTGGCACGATGTCCCGTCTCGCTCGGCAACTCGATGGCGCATACAACATTGTCTTTTTGAATGCACGAGGCGACATGTTCATCGCACGTGATCCTCTTGGTATTCGCCCTTTATGTTACGCGGTTGAAGGACCATTATTTGCAGCAGCAAGTGAATCGGTCGCGCTTTGGAATTTAGGGTTTGATGTTGAGAGTATCAAAACGCTTCAGCCGGGAGAGATGATCCTCATTCAACATGGGAAGTTGGAAAAGCATCGCTTTGCAGAAAGTCCACGGCAAGCTCATTGCTTTTTCGAGTGGATTTATTTTGCCAACGCTGCCAGTACACTCGATGATCGCAGCGTTTATCTTTCCCGCACCAACCTCGGGGTTCACCTGGCTCAACAAGAGACCCTGACAATTGACGACGAAACAATTGTCGTTCCTGTTCCCGACACCGCCAAGCCGGCTGCTTCTGCAATGGCTTACGAGTTGAATGTTCCTTGTCTGGAAGGATTGATGCGCAACCGTTACGTCGGCAGAACATTTATCGAATCAAAAAACAGAGCCGATAAAGTTCGCACCAAATTCACTCCACTGCCCGAAGTGCTCGAGGGAAAAAAAGTGATTCTGGTAGAAGATTCGATTGTTCGATCCACAACGATGCGAGGCTTAATCGATCAGATAAAAAGCCGAGGCAAAGCGAAAGAAGTTCATGTTCGCGTGGCTTGCCCGCCAATTATCGCCCCCTGTTTTTACGGGATCGATATGTCAAAAATCAGCGAACTGTTTGCTCCCAATTTCATGGAGGGGCATAATTTGACCCCCGAAGTTGAACAGGAAATGGCGCAGACGCTCGGTGCAGAATCTTTACGCTACCTGCCAATCGACACACTCGCCAAAAGTATCGGGATCGATGAAGCACAACTGTGCAGAGCCTGTGTCAATTCTGAATACCCCACCAAGGCGGGCAAAGAGTTGTATCAACTCGCGTTGGAATACAATAAAGATCCAGAAGCAACCCAAAACAAGCGAACCTATGACATCTCCGCCGTCATGTCGACCCGTTCGTAATGCCAAAGTTGTCACTCCCAGTGAATTTGCTTGAACATCGCCAGCAGTTTGTCCCCTTTGGGTCTATTCAATTGCTGCACATACGCGATTCGCCCACGCAAATGAGCGTAGAAGTTGGGGTGATCGTCCCGGTTCTGGGAAGCAGGACCGCGTTTGACGCAGTTATGGAGTGTCGCTTTCAGGTTGTCGTAAGATTTGCGG
>JAJRTM010000798.1 GCA_024278285.1 Planctomycetota bacterium | reverse complement strand
ATTATAACAGATCGGGTATTTTTATCCAGCAAATTGGGCAATGATGTCTGTTTGATTTGGATGCAAGTCTATGTCAAAGTCAAAAAGCAGACTCAAACGAGACAGACGCCGAATGTCTGTGCTCCTTTTTGAATTAACAGAGGTTCGTTTAAGGGATAGAACGTGGGGCTTGTGTGGGGATTGTTGGTGGGTCGATAAACATTCGCTGCCAGGATTCAAGGACCAGCATTGCCCAGAGACGGTAACTGTGATCGGCTCGGGAACTGGTATGTTCATCAACAACGTTGCGCACAGCATCCGGTGAAAAGTAGCCTCGTGAAAGTGCTCGTTCGCTGAGCAGAATATCGTGAAGCATCGGCTTGAGCTCATTGCGAAACCAGTGATCGACCGGAACACCAAATCCCATTTTGGGACGAGTGAGAATCGATTCAGGAATCAATTCGCAAAACGCATCTCGAAGAATTCGCTTACCAATTTTTCCTTTCAATTTGAAATCCAAAGGAATCTGGGAGGTGAATTCTGCAATTTTGTGATCAAGAAAAGGGCTTCGGCATTCCAATCCGACAGACATACTGGCAATATCGACCTTATTGAGGATATCGCAAGGCAGGTAAGTGACAATATCGACAGCCGTGGTTTGCGTGACGATGTCTCGGTTCGGAAACTGCTGATAAACTTCAGGCAGCCATTGGTTTGCCTGGAACTGCTGAAGTGAGTTTCGAAACTCTGCGGTATAAAGTTGGTCTCGCTGTGCTTTTTGAAAAATGGCAATCCACTGCAGATAACGGCTGCGTGGTTCGAGTGAAGCAGACCCCAGGAATCGTTTCACTTTTCTTAAAAAAGTTTTCTGATTGATCGAAGCAGGAATCTTTTGCCAGAATGAAGAAGCGATCAATTGACGCAGGAAACCGGGAAGGGAATCAATTTTATTTCCCAGTCGAACTGCCCGGTAACGGTCGTAGCCTGCGAAAAGTTCGTCGCCGCCGTCTCCGGTGAGGGCGACCTTCACCGACTGGCTGGTCACCTCGCATAACGCCATGGTGGGAATCGCAGAACTGTCCGCGAACGGTTCATCATAATGCCAAATCAACTTCGGTAACGATTCCAACGCAGAGGGAGAAACAATATGCTCATGGTGATTGGTCCCCAGTTTTTTTGCGGCTTCACGGGCATAAGATGTTTCATCGTACTTGGCGACATCGAAGCCAATCGAAAATGTTTCGACAGGACGCGACATTTCCCGCTGCATCAATCCGGTAATAATTGTCGAATCGATCCCTCCTGAAAGAAACGCTCCGAGTGGAACATCACTGCGTAAACGTAGCCGTACCGCTTCACTCAGTAAATCGCGAAGTTTGGCAACGGCGTCTTCATAAGATCGTGGTCTGCCTTCATTGTTTATTTCTTGCTGAGTGTTTTGTTTCTGCTGAGAGAATGGTGGTGACCAATATCGCTGCACTCGGAATTTCCCATTTTCCCAGATCGCGAAATGTGCAGGCGGTAACTTTTTGAATCCTTCCAGTATGGACCACGGATGCGGTACGTATTGATAAGTGAGAAACAGATCGATTGCTTCCGGATTGATCTTGCGAGGGAGATTTTGAATTTGCAGTAGTGATTTCAATTCGCTGGCGAACAGAAGGCGGTTTGCTTCTTTTCGATAAACTAAAGGTTTTTGTCCGAGGCGGTCTCTGGCCAGAAAGAGTTTGTTTTTTTTCTGATCCCAAATTGCAAAGGCGAACATGCCTCGTAATTCATCCAGGCATTTTTCCTGCTTTTGTTCGTAAAGATGTAGTAACACTTCGGTATCGGAAGAAGTGCGAAATTGAATTCCAGAAGCGATTAACGATTCTCGCAGTTCGCGGTAGTTGTAGATTTCGCCGTTGAAGACAAGGTGGATGGAACCGTCTTGGTTCGACATCGGTTGCTGACCTTGCTGTAAATCGATAATCGATAATCGCCGATGCCCCAGCGCGATACCAATCGAATTGCCCTGGTGCCAGTATTGCCCTTGTGCATCTGGCCCACGGTGGGCGAGCGCATCGCTCATGCGTTGCAGTTAGTCACGCGAGACGGCAACATCGCCAGCAGTCCATAAGGCACCAGTTATTCCACACATATCAGATTTCAATTGTTTCTATAAGATAGGCGTTAGGGAAAACAGGTTAGCATTGAAAAAAATAACCGTTGTCTTTTCCGTTTACATTTCGCAAGATTGTGTCCAATAGATTCTGCACAATGACAGATGATTCGTTTAACGGCAAGCCGAAGGCGACTGCGTAAACAGGTTTGCTATAACTCAAGAGTTCCACAATCTCGCTCCACTCTGTCGTTAAACAATAAATACCCCATGATTAATCATGTACGGAACCGCAGAGAAGAATTGAAGCTGTCATTACTCGGCATTCTACCTGAGACGATTGATATTATTTCGTTGAACAGCAGGGCTTCATTGTCCAGACCACCTACGCAGTCGCCTTCGGCTTGCCGTTAAACGCAATACCGTTCATGTTTTCATAAGTCGCGACTCTTGCTAAGGTTATGTTTGGACTAAAACAAACACCAGCAAGGAGTCGCGATATGTTTGAGCAAGGTTGCTCCCGTTT
>JAJRTM010000797.1 GCA_024278285.1 Planctomycetota bacterium | reverse complement strand
TCGCCTGCGTAGGCCGATCCCGCGGCCTGAACAGTCAGTCCGATGAGAATCAAACAGATTAAATACTGGAACTGCTTCATGATAGTAACGATCAATTTCCTAATGTATCGTTCAGGTGAATTACAATATTTCCTATTAGGACCAGCTGACAGGGCAAACCAGCCGCGCTGGGCTCTGTCCCCTATCCTGCAATAATTTCGACATTGGCGCGGGGCACAATCAATTGTTGCCCGTCTTCCATTTTTACTTCCAGAACTCTTGCTTTCGATCCCGATCCAAGAACCGTTGGCTCGGGCGGCAAACTGGCGACATCGCCGATCATGCCGAAATAAGGGTCTCGAATAATCCGCACCGATGTTCCTGGTTCCAGGAATCCCTCGACCGCTCCATCATCAAAAACATCACCGGATGAATCCCCCGTTGTTGGAATCACAATTTCCGGTCGCATCACCCCGGCTCGAATTTGTGTCGCCCCATTAACAGAAGCTTCTGAGCCGACACGCGATTGAAACAGTTCAAACGTTCTGCGAGCCATCGCGATATCGCCAAAGCCTTCGGTGATGATGACGGTCGTTCCTATCTTTTCGGTACCGGTAATCGCAACGCCCAAATCGTACCCCAGAATGTTTTTCAAATCCTGATCATCAATCCCACCCGAAACAACGGCTGAGGCTCCCACCGAAATCGCTTTCTCAATCGCCTGATGCGACATTCTGGCGCCACCAATAATAATTCCTCCACGCATTTCCGGCGTGATCAATTCTTCGGTCAGTGGCAGATCTGCTTTTTTACAAGCTAGATGAATCTTGCCGTACTGTTCGCCGCCAATCCCGAAAATTCCCTGAATGAAAGTGACACTCGCTTCAATCACCACTCCCTGTTCTGGTTTTACTTCGATAATCGTGCCCGGCACATACGCGCGCACCTGTACCGGGACTGGTTCACCCCGCAGGATAATTTGTCCGGTAATTTTTGAAACAGACTCCAGCACTCCCGCCGTTTTCGAAAAGTAACTCTTTTTGAAGAACCCGAAGATACCTTTCGAACGAGCCAGTTCGTCGCCCACTTCGATACGTTCCCCAGTTTCTTTGAGCATGCAGCCGGAAAGATCCCCCGCAGAAACGCCCATCAAGCTGGCCAGATTAAGCGGGAATATATCACCGGGGATCGACGCTTCAGCCACCACATCCTGTGCCTGCACCGCATCCCCCACGTTGACATGTACCTTCCCCGAAATCGGCAGCAACCGACGGCAATGCAACGTCGTCTGCTGCGACACTTTCAATCCCGGTGTATACGCATGAGCCATTTTATATTCCGTTATCTATCCCCCGTAGGGTCCGCTATTGCGGACCACGATGGGAAGTTGATCTTCCCATTTCATTCGGTGGTCCGCAATAGCGGACCCTACACAACTTTAATCATCATATAACTGCATCGAATCAACCCATTTTGTTACCGTCTGTCGATCCGCTCCTTTTTCTCCGCCGACTGCTAAATCGCGACCTCTTGCATCAAGAATCAAACCGACTTCGCCGCCTCGTACTTCACGGGAAATCGGTTTTCCCTTGCCTGCTCCGCAATCAAGCCCTCGTGCCGGTTCAATTTCAACGGTTGCCTTTTGATCGCCCGAAAGAGGCAGCAGTTTCAAATCTCCCGCTGTCATTTCCCCTTCCTCGGTGATGTCTCCAGATATTTTATATCGAAACGCAACGCGACCCGGTTTTGGTTGACCTGCAATCGCAACACATGTTCCCAGATAGACCAGACAGTCCCGCTCGAAAACTTCCAGCGCCGCTTGCGGATGAACCTGAGCCAACACACCCAAATGGGGCATCATAAAAATGCTGTCTTTGGCAAGCGTCGTAAAACCTTCAGGCTCGAACGCATCGATCAACATCGCAGCCGTCTGGTGCATTTTCGGGGCGTGTGAAAGGACACCGCCCGATGCGACCAGTAAATCAAGTTTCATATTGTTGACGATCGATTGCCCGCCAGCATCCTGCGTGAATAGATCACCGACTGTACGCTGTTGCTGAACTCCTTTGAGAGTGGTCGCAAATTCTTTATGTTGAATGTACGCCAGTCGTAGCGCTTCCCGCGCGACGGCTTGTTCAAAAATGAGAGCTTCCAGAGTTTGCGGGATTGTTGTCGGGCGAATCATCTTATTCTTGACCCGATTGCGAAGTTCCCGCTCTTGCATATCGACATGCACCCAACGCAAAATGTTAGGCATGGTCGCTTCTGCACAAACATTCGATATCGAATAACTCATCCCCAGATTCGCGCTGACAGTCCTGTTGAACACGCCATCAAAAACGGAAAAGACATCCGTCGTCGCCCCGCCGATATCCACACCGACTGCGTTAATACCATCTCGCTGTGCAATCGTTTGCAGGATGTTTCCGACCGCACCAGGAGTCGGCATGATCGGGGCATCGGTCCAGGAAATTAGTTTATCGTAGCCCGGTGCATGCGCCATCACATGTTCCAGGAACAGTTCATGAATTTCATCACGAGCCGGACCGAGGTTTTCATTATCGAGCTGAGGACGAACATTTTCCACCTGAGAAAGTTCGACATCGTCATCAAAAGTTTC
>JAJRTM010000796.1 GCA_024278285.1 Planctomycetota bacterium | reverse complement strand
CCCAGGAAGAGATCAAAATAAGCCCCTTTGGCTGAAAGCCATAAACAAAAGCATTGAATATGGCTTTCAGCCAATAAGTGAATCTGATCCTTTTTCCTGGGGCGATGCCCCAGGCTATGATGAGATTGGCCTTCAGCCAATAAAAAACGGCTTGAAATTACTGGCACATAGAATCCGGTAGAGTCAGTGAATTTTGATTAAGATTGCTTTGGAAATTTGGTGTCTCGTTGGTGATTGGAACCTTGTCATTACCTGCCAACTGCTGCCAACTTTTATTGCTTTGATGGTGGATTGATACAGAATTGGTAGTAAATTTCTGCTGCTTTTTCGAGTTGATCGATTTCGATGTATTCATCTTTGGTGTGAGCTTGCGAGATGGAACCGGGACCAAAAACAATCGCGGGGATGCCCGTTGCGCTAACGGGAGAAGCATGCGTGCAATACGATACGCCGACTGCTTGATGTTTGCCATCAATGGTTTCGATGCACTCCAGTAATCGATCAGCCATCCATTTGTTATTGTGATTCCCAAGGGCAGGATAATCGATCCAGGGTTCTTCGAACTCTATATCAAAATCAATCTTGCTGGAAATATCATTGAAAACATCTTGCAAGAACTCTTTCGTGTTTTCTCCTGGAATCAATCGGCGGTCCACTTCGATGCTGCAATGATCCGGCACAATATTAACACTGATCCCCCCCGTAATTCGCCCGACACTCATTGTTGCTTCGCCGCACAAAGGATGAGGCTGTATTGATGCGCCTAATTTATTGGCATATTGTTCCAAAATAGATATCACGCGAGCCATGCGATAAATCGCATTCACGCCTTGTGTTGGTTCGGAACTGTGACAGGCGCGGCCTGCCACATTAAGACGGAAACGCGTCACTCCCCGGTGGGCAACAACAACATCCAGTTCAGTCGGTTCGATAATAATCGCGCCATCGGGAGCGGCTTGAATAATTCGAGACCGCCCGGTTGGTTCCTGCCAATATTTCACCAGGTCGCAAATCCCGATCGTGGTTGCTTCTTCATCACACGTGCAACTGAGAATAACATTCGCGGCCCCGGCTGGTTTTTCCTGCACTAACCTGCGGAACGCAAACAAGGCAGCCGCCATGCCTCCTTTGACATCGCAGGCACCGCGACCGGTCACTTTTCCATTTTTTACCGCTGGTTCAAAAGCAGGGATCGTCATGCCATCAACAGGAACGGTATCTTGATGTGCATCGATCAGAAGTGTTAAATCAGATGACGCAGACTCATACCGGGCAATCACATTGGCTCGCCCGGGGGCCACTTCAATGCGTTCGTAGTCTGCACCAATTGACTGGAAAAATTTCACCAGCCAGTCACTCATTTTTTCTTCCAGATAAATCTCGCCCGTTAAATTTCGTCCCATCGGGTTAACACTGGGAATCGAAATTAACTGACAAAGTATTTCCGTAACAGAACTTGACGTATCAATGATGTGCATCGTAAGAATTCAGTAATTGGCTCAAGAAAAAGAGGAGCCATCGTTGTTGGAATAAGAAGTCATCGAAACAGTGATGAACCAAGGTTATCATAGCCGAAAGAAACGACAAGAGCGATGCCGTCAGTAATAAGAGCATGGGCTTTACGTGAAAGCTCCCCGTTCGGCTACCGGCTCCAATTGCCGCGACATCAATTTGAGCCGCAAGGGTTTTGGCCCAATTCACAAAAACCCCTTGCACCCAAGGTCGAAAGAATAGCAACTTCATACAATAATAACAGAGTAAAATACTTTATCAGCAAGCCCTGAATACGCAGAATTTCTCGATTTATTATGCCTGCTCTATCACGATGCGAAATGTTGCCGTTGTCGTGAAACAAACCAAGCGGAGTGCGACGAAAAAGTGAAGCAACTTCAAGATCGCATCATCGCATTTTGCAGTCGTCGTGAAGAAAAAGTCATCACACCATAGTTTGCAGAAAAACAGGATCCTCCGATCGAGCCAACGGTCGAACATTTAGCAACGTTCATTCTTCTTTCAGCAAGAACTGGCGAACAATCTGGAATAATTGTTTGTCTAAGTGGAGCATCTGCAAGTCGATCCGACGCACAATTTGAGCGAACGTAATGTTCGCCGCGAAGCAGAAATCCCCAGCACAGCTGATTTGATTTGATTTGATCACCGTCTCCAAAGTGAAATACATAAAATCTGAGAAAGCGGCATAGAAAAATCCTCCCATGCGAGAAAATAGACAGCTACTGCTTGACGATTCGTTTGAGAATTGATTTCAATAAATGATCGTAATGAACAAGCCGGAATTTAGTTGGTAGTTGTTTAATTTCCCATTGAGAAATTTCTCACCTGTTGTAATGCGTTTTCAAGTTTTTCTTTTTCTGCGTTTTCTTCCGCGGTCAATTTCCTTGTGATGTTCTTTGCTGCCGGGGTGCCGGTCGGAACGACCGGGCGAAAATCGCCCTGGTTTGTCAGAATGAATTCTTTACTTCGAACGTAACGCTTACTCAACTTCTGGATGTGAACATACTCGCGAGCGTTTCCATTTTCTCCGCGCAGCTGCTTGGCAAAGCTGCGGCCATTGTTCGAACTTTCAGGAGCCTTTGCCCCTG
Organism: Planctomycetota bacterium; assembly: GCA_024278285.1. Classification (GTDB taxonomy): domain Bacteria; phylum Planctomycetota; class Planctomycetia; order Planctomycetales; family Planctomycetaceae; genus Rubinisphaera. The sequence continues at coordinate 1,043 of JAJRTM010000796.1, read as the reverse complement.
CGAGTTCAACCAGTGTGGGTAAAATATCCGACAGATCAATCAGGTCTTCGCAACGACTGTTTCGCTGTATTTTTTTCGGCCAGCGGACAATGAGCGGGACATGAGTTCCCGTGTCTGTCAGAAGTGCTTTTCCGCCGGGAATGGCGAAGGTTTTCTTGCCATCGCTCCAATACGACACAATCCCTTTCCCCGATTGTGTCCCGTTATCCGCTGTGAAAATGATGATCGTGTTTTCGCTCAGGCCTTCTTTTTCGACTGCCTGAACCATACGCCCGACGAGTTTATCCATGTAGGCAATCATATCATCAAAATACTCCGGTCCTTTGCCCGGTTTTTTTCCTGCGTTGTTACATTGGCCGCTATCGGGAGTCTGTTCGTAGGGAAAATGAGGCAGCAACATTGTCCAGTAGATTAGAAACGGATGTTCTTTATTGCGGTGCATAAAATCGGCCAGGAATTCATAGTTCACATCCGGGCCATACTTTCCGTTCAACTCTTTATCAAGCAGTTTCCCATTTCGCAAAAAGAAAGGGTCTGCATACCGAGATGTTTTTTTTCCTTCGTTGAAAATTTGCCAGTTTTGATATTCATCGAAGCCAAAAGCGGGAATGGTGTTTCGTTCGTGAAGAAACGATAATTGCCATTTACCTGCGATCGCCGTTCGATAGCCAGCCTCTTTGAGCAAGTTGGCAAAGCTCGTTTCTTTGTTGGGATCGAGAAATTCCCGATGCCGTTTCGGTTCAAAGATCACCCGAGTGATGCCAGTATGCAGCGGATAACGCCCCGTTAAAATTTGTGCCCGCGAAGGTGAGCAATAAGGGGTTGAGAAACAGGATGTGAACCGCATCCCGTCACGGGCGAGTTGATCAATATTCGGTGTTCTGTACGAAAGTCCGCCATACGATTCGACGCACTCCATCCCCAGGTCATCAACCATAATCAGAATAATATTGGGCTTTTCTGCAGCAGGTAAATTCGCCGAAATGGCGAACACAAACAATGCCACGAAGCAGCAGAAATTAATTTTCATCAGAGCAAACGAT
>JAJRTM010000795.1 GCA_024278285.1 Planctomycetota bacterium | reverse complement strand
GCAACGCAAACCGCACAGGCCCGTCCGAAATACTACAAGTATTTCAAAGAGCTTTATCCAGATGTAGAAAATCTTTCGAAAACAAAATGTTTCATTTGTCATATCGATAAAAAGAAAAAGAAGAACAACGATTATGGCACAGCCTTGAAAGCATGTCTGGGAGAAAAAGCGAAGAACGTAAAAGATATGGATCAAATTAAAAAAGCACTGAAAGCGGCTGAAGCAAAGAAGAGCAAAGTCGAAGGGAAAACGTTTGGCGATCTGCTGAAAGAAAATAAACTTCCCGGTGAAGATAAAAGAGAGTAATTTCAGTTCTGCGGAATTGGAACAAAAAAAGGTGAGTGTTACGCTCACCTTTTTTCATGCGCCGCTTTGCACTCACTCGCATCTTGGGTAAACTTGAGAAAAAACAGACCTCGTTCCCTGGAGAATTTATTGATGCTCTTTTCCAAACATTCAAGCAGTCTCATGGCCTTGCTTGTTGTCACATTTCTGTGCAACTCATTCGCCTTTGCTTTTCAACCAGAAGGGTACAATTATGACGAAGCAAAAGTCCCTGCATACTCACTTCCCGATCCATTAAAATTTGAAGATGGCTCAGCCGTAAGGAATGCACAACAATGGAAAACAAAAAGACGCGCTGAGATTTTGCATCTTTTTGAAACAGAAGTTTACGGAAAAAGCCCTGCCCGCCCGGCCTGTTTACATTTCGAGCAAACCTCTTTTTCAGATAATGCGTTAGACGGCATCGCGATTCGAAAAGAAGTTTCAATCTGGTTCAACAAAGAGAAAACAGGACCACATCTTGACCTACTGATTTATCTCCCAAAACAAAAAACGCCGGCTCCTGTTTTTCTGACGCTCAACTTCAAAGGGAATCATTCGATCTCCAAAGATCCGCAGATCAAACTTTCCCAGCAATGGATGCGAGCCAGTTCCAATTCGGGAATTGTTGATCATCGAGCTACGGAAAAATCACGAGGCGTTGCCTCTTCCCGCTGGCCGGTGGAGATGATTATCAAGCGAGGCTACGGCTTGGCGACCATGTACTATGGTGATATCGATCCCGATTTTGATGACGGCTTTCAAAACGGTGTGCATCCCCTGTTCTATAAAAAAGGGCAGACAAAACCGAATGCAGACCAATGGGGAAGTGTCGCCGCGTGGGCATGGGGATTAAGCCGGGCGTTCGATTATCTCGAAACAGATTGCGCAGTCGTTTCTGAAAAAGTCGCCGTGATGGGGCATTCCCGGCTGGGGAAAACTTCCCTCTGGGCAGGAGCGACTGACGAGCGGTTTGCGATTGTCATTTCCAACGATTCCGGATGTGGCGGAGCAGCGTTAAGCCGACGGCATTTTGGGGAAACCGTTGAGCGGATTAACAATGTTTTTCCACATTGGTTTTGTGGCAACTTCAAAAAATATAACGAGAAAGAATCAACACTCCCTGTTGATCAACACGAATTGATTGCGCTCATTGCCCCGCGAGCCGTTTATGTTGCCAGTGCAAAAGAAGATACCTGGGCCGACCCGCACGGCGAATTCCTCTCCCTGTTACATGCCTCCAAAGTGTACGAACTACTCGGCAAAAAACCGATTGCAAGTAAACAATGGCCTCAACCAAATAAGCCGATCACCGGCAGCATCGGCTACCATGTCCGCACCGGAAAGCACGACGTCACCAACTACGACTGGAACAGATACCTCGACTTCGCAGATTTGCAATATGAGAAGTAGTGCAAGAGGGAGCAGGACCCGGGTAGCCTAACCGCCTCTGGCGGTTGGGTTGCGTAGCAACAAGATGAATGCGCCATGTGGGTTCCATCTTTATTGGAAGTTCAAATGACATCGAATGCCCATGGCGCAATCATCTTGTGCCTGGCGGCACCCAATCACTAAAAGTGGTTGGACTACTCAGGTTTAATCTGCCTTATTCTTCGGTTGTACCAGATCAGTATTCGTTGCCGGTGGCTGATTCTTCAGCCAGTGCGGGGCCGGATGATTTGATTGCCTGGCGGATTGTTTTGTTGTTGACTTCCTCATGAAATTTATTGATCGCTTCTTCGATAGGCATCATGCCGAGATCTTTTGATTCGATTCGATCCCGAACCGCGACTCCGTTTTGCTCCGCTTCTTTGGGGCCAACCACGAGCATGTACGGAATCAATTCGAGTTGGGCGTCACGAATTTTTGCATTCACTTTGGCAGAGCGCATATCACATGAAACGCGGAATCCTTCTCGCTTGAGTCGCTTTTCAAGAGCCCGTGCATAGTCAGCGACTTTATCGGTCACGGGCAGAATTCGCAGTTGTTCCGGGGCGAGCCAAAGTGGGAAAGCGCCTGCAAAATGTTCGATGAGCATGCCAACAAATCGCTCGAGCGAACCGAACGGGGCGCGGTGGATCATGACCGGACGATGCGTTTTGTTATCTGCACCGACATACTCCAATTCAAAACGCTCGGGCAGATTGTAATCGAGCTGCACGGTGCCGAGTTGCCATTCGCGACCGATTGCATCACGCACCATGAAATCTGCTTTCGGACCGTAGAAGGCGGCTTCTCCTTCGCAAACTTCAAAACTGAGTCCTGAATCGATCAGCACTTTGCGTAAACTTGCCTCGGCCCGGTTCCAATTTTCATCCGAGCCGACATATTTATCGCTGTTCGGATCTCGAACTGAAAGCTGCACGCGAAAATCATTCAAGCCGACTGATTTCAAAACAAATTGAACCAGTTCCATTGTTTCACGGAACTCTCCTTCAACTTGCTCGGGTGTGCAAAACAGATGCGCATCGTCTTGTGTTAAACCGCGAACACGCAGCATTCCGTTCAATTCGCCGGTTTGTTCGTGACGATAAACGGTTCCGAATTCAGCCAGCCGAACGGGCAAGTCTCGATAAGAACGGGGCTGCGATTTATAAATCTGAGCATGATGCGGACAGTTCATCGGCTTGAGCAAATAACGCTCCTGTTGTTTTTCCCATTTCCGAAGAGCTGCGATCTTTTCTTCATTCGACTTCGCATTTTGATACTCACTTTGCTGATACCCCATAATCGCAGCGGCTTGTAGCAACGTTTTTTCATGCTCTTGGTTCAACTCATCAGCTTGCAGTTTCTGAATGCAGTAATCGATAATTCGTCCTGCATCGTGTCCGTAGATCGGTGCAAATTGTGAATCGCGGTAGTACGGAAAGTGGCCGCTGGTTTCGTACAATTCGACCCGACCGATATGCGGCGTGTAGACGGGATCGTAATCGCGTTTGATCAGTTCTTTTTTGATGAACTCTTCCAACAGCGCCCGAATGGTGGCTCCTTTGGGAAGCCATAAGCAAAGCCCTTGCCCGACATCGGGATCGATCTGAAAGAACCTCAGTTTTTTTCCGAGCACGCGATGATCCCGCCGCTTCGCTTCTTCAATCTGCTCCAGATATTTAGCGAGATCTTTCTTGCTGAACCAGGCAGTACCGTAAAGCCGTTGGAGCGGTTTGTTATCTTTGTTTCCTTTCCAGTACGCGCCTGCGATGGAAAGTAATTTGAACGCTTTAATTTTCCCGGCTCGTGGAATGTGCGGACCTCTGCATAAATCAACAAATTCTCCCTGTCGATAAAAACTGAGGGCTTCATGATCCCCCAATCCTGTTTCCAGATGATTGACTTTCAATTCCTGATTCATCTCCTGGCAAAGCTCGATCGCTTCATCTCGCTGTAAAGAAAAGCGTTCGAACGGTTCTCCCTCTTTGATAATTTGCGACATTTCCTGTTCAATGCGGGGAAAGTCATCTTCGCTGATGTTGGTTTCGATATCAAAATCGTAATAAAAACCGTGCCCGGTTGTCGGACCAAATGCCAATCCAGTTCCTGGGAATAGACGCATGACTGCTCTGGCCATGATGTGCGCACAGGAGTGTCGCATCACGCCGAGGGCCTCTTCATCTTTGACGGTTAATAAGCGTAGGGAGATTGAATCTGTCTGCTCAACCGATTCTTTAATCGGTCGCATCGCATCAACAATCTGCTCATTCACCACCGCAGCGATGACATCGTTGGCAAGCCGTTCGCTGATTTGACGCGCGACATCTAACGGAGTTGTTTCGTCGCTGTATTCGTTAACATTGCCATCGGGAAGTGTGACTTTAATCATTACTTTTTGTTTTCGGGTTAAAAGAGAACGAGTTATTGTTGGCAACAAGAGGGTTCTCAACAGTAGACACAAAAAAAGCCGAGGGGTTACCTCAGCTTTTTATAACTTCAAGCGTACCACGAAATCAATCTTCCTGATCGCTTTCTTCTTCGCTTGCATCAGAATCGTTAATGGAAGAAGTGATTGAACGATTAACGCTTTCAACGCTTTCTACAGAATCGTCCTCCATCGGAACGTCTTTGAAGGAGACCTTGGAAAGAATGAAATCAATAACATTTCGCTCACGAATTTGAGCTTCGAGGTTTTCAATCATTCCATTTTTAATCATTTTTGCCCGCAGCTTACGTGGGCTTTCCCCCTGCTGAACGGCCATGTTCGCAATTTCTGCGTTGATTTCATCAGCAGTGCATTCAATATCTTGCTCGGTCGCAATTTTATCGAGTACAAAGTGTTCTTTCAGTGCCTGTTCGGTCATGGAAACTGATTCTTGGCGAATCTTATTTTCCCTCGCCATGATTTCTTGTCGGCTGAACCCCGACTGCTGCATTTCGAGAACTTCGCGTCTAATCGCGTTGTCAACATGCTTGCGAACCAACCCTTCAGGGAGTTCCCAAGTAGAGGCTTCGGTAATTTTTTCGAGAACCTGCTGACGAGTGCTTTGCCGCTGCTCGTAGGCAGTTTGTCGGTCCAGTGAACTTTTCAGCAATTCATCAAGTTCTTCAGCCGTATTAACTCCAATGCGTTCCAGGAGTGCATCATCAAATTCGGGAAGTTCGAGGCGTTTGATATCAAGCACGGTCAATTTTGCATGAACGGTTTCGTCTCGCATATCAAAATCGGTTGCTTCGCGAGAGATTTTGATATCAAACTCTTTGACATCGTCCTGTTCGACTCCAGCAATTAATTGATCAAAGCCCTCGACTTCCGCATCTTGAAAACGGAGCGTCGAACGCAACCGAAGCGTAATTTCTTCCATTTCACGAATTGTTTCGCCGTTATGGGTAAATTCAAGATTACAGATAACATAGTCACCGGACTCTGCTTTTCCATCGTGAGGAACAACTTGTCCGAACTGTGCCAGATAGCGTTCTCGTGCCATCGCGACATCGTTATCGGAAAATTCTTTGACAGATCGCTTGATCGTCATTGAGGCATAATCAGGGATATCGAACGTCGGGCGAACTTCAATTTCAAATTCGTAGTCGAAATCGCCACTTTCGGGAACTTCCAGATTTTCGACATCGAGTTCTGGTTCGTTGATCGGATCCAGATCGTTCTCTTCAGAAACCTGCTCCAGCGATTGCACAAGCAACTTCTGTTTCAGTTGATCGGAAATCTCCTTACGGAACTTCTTTGCAAGTAAGCGCTCAGGAACTTTCCCTGCGCGAAAACCGGGAACTGCCGTTTCTTTGCTAAGTTCGGCGATCGTGTCATCCCGCAACTGCTTGATGTCACTTTCAGAGATCGTGACAAAAATGTGCTTTTTGCAGGGACCCACTTCTTTGATGTCGACCTTGAGGTCTAAACGTTCCGGCGTTTCTTCTGTGCCAGTTTCAGCAACGGCAACCTGATCGCTGCCGTTATCATCAAGATCTTGACTCTCTTTTTCTGCCACTGCAGACGACTCCTGTTTTCAGTTTCAACGGTGAACCAATAAATAAAGAGCGGGTGAAGGGATTCGAACCCTCGACAGCCACGTTGGCAACGTGGCGCTCTACCACTGAGCTACACCCGCTTAATCTTCTCAGATTGAGTGCAGGGAGTATAACCATGCTTTTTTCTTTTGAAAAGTCATTGAGACTTTTCTCTTCAAATTTCTTTAACAGATCACCCCTTATCCTAATTAAGAATATGAAGCACTGCTCCTTGAAGCAGGTACTTCATCGCTTCCCTGGTGACGAAACGCAACATGGGGACTGAAATGAACGTCGCCTCTATCTCCTTTAACAACAATGGGTTACGGAGATTTTACTGCATTTGGTGACATCTATTGTTGCCTCAAGGCATCATTGCCCCGTTCGCATGCGATTTGAGGTCATTAATGATTTGTCTTCTGCGACAAATTCCGCAACCTGTTTGAGTGAAACAAGATACGCTAATCCAGCATACCTGCCAGGGCAGTTGCCCTGCCCTTTCTGTCAAGTTTGGCACACAGGGTGCTTTACATAATTATCAACACGAGTCACACACTTCAAACGACTCAAACCAATCATTCACACTTGGAAAACTGGAGACACACTCATGACGACTCTCATCAACAATCTGTACAACGACGAAGCTGGTTTCATTGTTTCTGCTGAGCTGGTTTTGATTTCAACCATTTGCGTACTCGGCATGGTCGTCGGTTTAAGCGAAGTTGCTTTTAATGTGAATCAGGAACTGGAAGATGTCGGTTCTGCCTTTGGAAGTATCAATCAGAACTTCAAATACAACGGCACCCAGGGACGCAAAGGGAGTATCGCAGGCAGTATGTACAACGACGAATGGGACCAAGGCGATGACGATTGCGATGTATCTTGCGACGTTGCCCCAACCCCAGAAAATTACTAAGCCAAAGCGGAGTACAGACATTCTTGTCTGTGCAGGCGATTTCGGGGGTGTTAACCCCCTGGTCATCTCCATTAGAAATAAAGACGTGTGCCACGGCTCTGTGAGCCGTGATGCGTTAGAGTGAGTTTTTTGCAAAAGGTAGCTTAAAACTCCGCTCGCACGGCTCACAGAGCCGTGGCACAAAACAGAGAGTTCCCCTCGTTTAACCTCAATACCGTTCATGTTTTCATAAGTCGCGACTCTTGCTAAGGTTATGTTTGAACTAAAACAAACACCAGCAAGGAGTCGCGATATGTTTGAGCAAGGTTGCTCCCGTTTGCCTGCGGATGAGAGTGGGCGTATTTTAGATC
>JAJRTM010000794.1 GCA_024278285.1 Planctomycetota bacterium | reverse complement strand
TTCCGATGTGGAAACTTCCCCTGCTCGGTACTTCCATCTTCGTAAGCAACCGTGTAAGTAACCGTATGCGCTCCTTCCGGGTTGGGTGCAAAAAAGTGGAATCCATTATTCTGATAGAGCAATTGAACATAAGGTGAAACAGAAACCCATAATGACTGTTCCAGATCTGAGGCTGGCGAAACAGAAACCGGAGCCGCACAAATAGCGATTAAATGGAACATAATCGCAGCATTGAGAGCATAAAACCCGACACGTTTGGGCCAGCTTCTGTGAGGGGCAACCGAAGCTGGCTTATCTGCATATAAGGGAGGCAATTCGGTGCTGTTCATCGTGTTGAATCCTGAAAATAATGTTTGCCCAGATGGCTCAATATTTTTTGATTGACTAGCCAGATGGCAAAGATAATTGACCCTTAGTGTCCAATTTTAAGCTGTTAAAAAAAGGAGAGAGGGCGAAACGATCCCTTTCTCCTTATTTTTGTGGCGTTATCGCTAAAACAACGCTTTTGCCAGTGTCAATTCGATCCAATGAATTGACAGGCATCACTTACTGAAATGCAACAACATTTCCTATTGATGGATCGACAAAAACCAATGATCCATTTTGTTCGATGAAAGTCAACTCATAATTTTTACCAGCACGCACAATTTGCCCTTGCTCGATCGAGATCAGTTTCCCATCCCGAACGATCTCTACTTTAACGGTGTAGGCATAAGCATTGTTTGCTGGTAAAGCAGGGGAGATAAATTTTCGTGTTTTCCCTGTCAGTTTCATCTGATGCCCATTCAAAGAGACAACCGCATCTGCAGGAACTTGGATTGTCATGCGAGCCTGATCATCTTTTTTCTTCGGAGCAGGAGGCACTTTCTTTGGTGCAGGAGCAACTTTCTTTGGAACAGGAGGTACTTTCTTTGGTGCAGGAGCAACTTTTGATTGAGGCACCGGTGCTTTCGGTTGAGGTGCATAGTGCTTCACAGCAGGTGCAGGATAATTCACAGCAGGTGGTTGTGAATAGACGCTGCTCGATGGCTGGTAAATAACCACTCCACCAGAAGAGCCACCACTGGAACCGTGAGAGCTATGATGATAGCCACCAGAAGAACCGCCACTGGAACCGTAAGCACTTCCGCCTGAGCTATGGTAATATCCACCGCTTGACCCGTGAGAACCCCGCCTTAATGCTCGCCGACGAAATAATCCTCCGCGACTTCCATAACTACCGCTGCTCCCATAGCTGCCATGGCTACCAGAGCTTCCACCGCTACTCCCATAACCGCCAGAACTTCCACCGCTGCTCCCATAACCACCAGAGCTTCCACCACTGCTACCCAGGCTGCCGTGATACCTTCGACCTGCCTGCGAAGAAGAACTGACAGCCACGAAAAAAGCCAAGACTGCAAATCCCATCAACACCTTAACCGGTCCTCTTGATAAAGCCATTCTTTGGTCTCCTTCTAGAATTTCGAGCATTCAAACAACCGCGACGCAACAGGGGCGGCAAAACCACGCACTCTCCTAAAACCGAACATCTCACCAGGATAGAAGCTATACTAACTTGTTTATGTTTACTATCTGGTTTCAAGGCCAATTAAACAATTCAGCTTCAAAAATACCATAAGCAGAAATAAACACAATAGAAAACATAGGGAATATCACGATACTGGATAAAATATTACAGTATTGATATATAGGGGATATGTATGTGGGTCAGAAGGTATAGAGGAGAAAAAGCCAGGGTGACTTTTCGGCATTGACGCAAGGACCGCCATTGAAGACCACAATAGAAACTGCTGACTCTACCGTATTCTATGTGCCAGTAATTTCAAGCCGTTTTTTATTGGCTGAAGGCCAATCTCATCATAGCCTGGGGCATCGCCCCAGGAAGAGATCAAAATAAGCCCCTTTGGCTGAAAGCCATAAACAAAAGCATTGAATATGGCTTTCAGCCAATACGTGTATCGGATCCTTTTTCCTGGGGCGATGCCCCAGGCTATGGTAAAAAAGGCCTTCAGCCAAAAAAAAAGTAAAGCCCGACAGTAATTGCTTGCTCAATGCGAAGCGATTTTTGATCACTCAAACCGGTTGCACATAGAATCCGGTAGAGTCAGGAACATTCTAAGTCAGAACTGATCAATACGCGATAAATGCTCTTGAATAACTGGCCTTCGACAGTGAAAAGAACACTCATGAAGCTGTTCGCCTCTAATCTTCCTGTAAACCTGACAGGGTGAAGGAATAGTAGAATGCGGCAAGAAGTAGTGAAATGTGCAGAATGATGATGGTCCAATAAACCCTGCGATAGGCTGCTTTTTCTGTTTTGTGCCGAAAGAATTGTTGAGCAAAATGAGCACCGGGCCAGCCGCCGAGTAGCTCTAAACCGTGTAACCATTTCTCTGGAATTCTTCGTTTCTCTCGACGAGCCTGAAGTTTGTCGTATCCGTTAAGCAAAAACGAGACCAGCGAGCAGGCCAAAACAGAGACGCCGTACAGTCCTGCCTGCCAAAAGGGGATCCATTGGGTCCAGTATCCCAAGACCAGAATAACCGCAGCGATTAACCAGGCCAGAGAGATTCGATAAAGCCAGTCGTTCATTTTTTATCCTGATGTTTTTCCTGATTGCAGTGGTGGTTCATGTATCCGTTGAAGTAAATATCGCCGTTGATGGTGATGGTTTTTTCTTCCTGAAATTGCAGGGCATGATTCATTTCGGAAATCCCTGTCCCCGCGACCGGGCCAGGCGAATGTGTCCCGCCGATGATTTTTGGGGCAATGAAGGTATGAACTTCATCAATTTGCTTCAAATCAAAAAAAGAGCCGAGCACTTCTGAGCCACCTTCGACAAGTAGGTTCGTCATTTTTCGAGAACCAAGTTCTTTCAGCAGAAACTCTATACAAGGCTGGCTTCGATTGTTTGCAGGACAGCGAATGACTTCAACTCCTGCCTGTTCCAGTTTCAGGCAGCGTTTTTCAGAACTCTTTTCCAAACAG
>JAJRTM010000793.1 GCA_024278285.1 Planctomycetota bacterium | reverse complement strand
GGAGTCATTGTGTCCCACTGCTCACCAAAAATCGGAAATAACTTTGCCCGAGTTTTATTCCCGAGAATGTTTTTTTCGCCCCCTTCTTCAATACTGAATTTTGATTTTTTAGGACATTTCAACAATTTACGGACTGCTGCGTATGTCATTGATTGAACGCTTTGCAGTTCATCGTAAAGAATCTCTTTTTCAGAAATAGTTAATGGGCGTGAACTTAAATCTGCTTCTACCAATTTCAGATGATTGATCGCTTGCAAAATGCGAGATTCCTGGACGATTGGTAAAGCTAAATCCGCCCGTCGTTTACCCGGTTCCAATTCACATTTTCCGATTAAGCCTTTCTGTGATTTTAATGGTCGTTGATAAAAAATTGCCTTGTAGAGTTCACGTTTTACTTCAGAAGTTAAGCATTCGTGATGAGGGGCTTGTTGTTCCCATATTTTGTTGAATTCTTCGATGTACATCGCCCGCGAGGTCCATCGCTGCCGGATGCGCGCTTGGATGGGGGAAATTGATGCGAAGTATTCCCCGAGGGTTTTGTCGCCCATTTCTTTGCGAAGATCATTTATTCCCTTGCTGACAACTCCCTTTTCTTCTTGCTTCTTTTTCTCATCGTCTCCATCGGAAGAAGAAGCATCTGTGATTCGATTACTGAGATACCCTCTTCGTTGCCCCATGTGATAGAAGGCACGGCCCAGTTCGTCCAATGTAACAGGCTGGTTAGCTGCCAACGCTCGAAGTTTGTACGGAAGCAGTTGAGCATCGACATGATTATCCAACAGTCCATGTTTTTCTGAAAGAGATTTGTCGAGAAGCGAAATCATTTGATGCCGCCGTTGTTCTTCGGATTCGTCTTGCTGAGTAGCAACAGGTGTCTCTGGAAGAAGCCCGTGTGCCTGGAGAGATTTCAGGACTTTCCGTTTCCGTTGGGCTCTTCGCCAGTGCTGACGTCTGGCTAAGCGATGTTCTCGCCGCACGGTTGATTTTGAGGCATCTTTTCCTTCTTCGATATTCCCTTCAACACCAGCTTCGAAGATCGAAGAGCCAGCATCCAATAACTGAATGGGCTTGTTATCACTTGTTTCAATAATTGCCCAGCCGATTGAGGAAGAGCCAATATCGAGCCCGAGCGTATATTCCAAGTTTTTATTCTGCTGATCTGATTGCATGGCGGGCATTTCAAATAAGAATGAAGCAATCGTTATATGCCAATAATTTGCATATAAATCATGCAGTGCATTTCTGCCCATAATGCTCAAATTTCACTGAGTAATCAAGTACATGCTTGCTTTATTTACTCAGATGTGTATGATAACCAACAGTGTATCCGAGCGGTCATTGCCTAATCTCCTTATCACAGTAAGGATCAAAGGATTCTTTGATCACGACATGCAATGTTCTTAATTGAACATCTACCTAACCTTCCCCGAGAATGAGAATTCCAGGAAGGTTTTTTTATGCGCGGAGCTAAAAGCTGAAACCGAAAGACCGAAGTTTTTTTGCAAAAATACCGAAGGGCGAAGTCCCCCTGCTTATCCCCCCGTTAACACGCAAAATCTGTGGTAAATCGACGGGTTCTCCCAACGTGGTAAAAAAGAAAGCCCCATCATTTCAGGGGCTTTCAACGCGCAAGCGGGCCCCTTTTACACGCACATCTCCATGCTATTTCGGTTCCGACAACAAGGCAACGGTATCTGCGTGAAACTGTTGTAGAAACAAGGGCAACAAGAAGCATCGAAATTGGGCAGAAGAAAAATGTGGAGAGAGTTAAAAGAAGAAACAGGGATTCGAAAAGCTGATTCAATATGATTGGTTCTTTGAAAATCCTATCGTTGAGAACCAGCAATACGATGAGCATTATTGAAGCGAGATGTGTATAGAAAATAATTCGGAACCGCATTATTTCGAATGCTTTTTGGCTTGAATCAGAATCTACAGGAGTAACTGATTTCTCATGTTCGTTGTTTGGGACAGCAGGCATCATTCCACTTCAATACTTTCAAATTCACCCCCAGCCCTGCTTGAGAATATAAATATCACAATCAACAGCCTACAAACTACGAATCATTTAGTTGAGATTTTAATAGATCGAACTGGCTCAGTTTTTGTCCCAGATCAATATATTCTTTGCTTTGCGGAACCTCGGCTGCGGTTTGGAGGTCTTCGAGTAATGTATCCCAGAGATGTTGTTGTAGTTGATCGAGCATCCAGTTTTTTCGAGATTCGACAAACGAGCGGTGCAGTTGATGGAACCAGGCTTCCAGATAGCCGACGCCGGTTGATGCCCCGGAACTGATCGCGGTTTCTCCTATGACTGCGGTGACAGTTCCTGCGGTGACGTCTCCTGCGCCATGCAACGCCGCTTGCATGGCGGTATCTGTCATCACCGGGACGACTGCATTTCCGACCGGACCGATACCGGTTGCGAACAGGGCAACACTCAAAACAGGGCGAGCGGCGGCGGCGACACTGTCCAACCTTTTCAGTAAACGAAACCAATCGGAACGCTCGTCTCGGAAAGTGGTCATTTGCAAGTGAATCAACTGCTCTAATTCTTGATCGAGATCCGATTTTAAATGTGCCTGCCGTAATTTTTCGATTGTTTCTTCACGTGAGTTTCCAGACAACAACAGATTCAAACGAGGGGCAAGCACCGGGTTGCCATGCTGGCTGAGTGAATCGAGTCGATCGTAAATATCTGAGAGTTGCTTATGGATGATACTCCATTCCTGCTGTCTGTATTCATCGACCCAACTGGTTGAATCTTCTGCATTGAGCCCACGCAATTTGCGGACCGGCCACATAATCCCTTTGCCAACCACATCGTAAAAACCATGCACCGATGCCTCCCAGCCGGTCCGTTGCTCTTTCCACCAGCGACGAATTTCTGCAATAACGACACGGTTTGGGATTTTCGGCCAAGTGACGTTTATTTCCCGCAACCGTTCGGTCAGCCGATGCCAGGCGTCTCCATGAATTCCCGCTCGCTGTTTGATTTCTGCCAGATAATGCGGAATTCCTGTTTGCGAATCTTGGAGCGAAACAATCGCCCCGCGTAAGGAACGCAACTTGATTTCTTCAAACCGCAACGTCGAAATATCCTGCATTAAATTGCGGGCAGATTGCTCGGTTTCAGGTTTTTTCTTTGCCTGTAATGGCTTCTTATCAACAGGCCAGTCTCGTTGATAAAAAGGAAGTTGATTATCTTCGGCTGCTCTGCGATCATGTGGGGCAACGTAAACGAATTCGGGAGAGACGCCTGTTTCCTGACAAAAAGTTTCGAGCCAGATCGGCCAGTATGCGTCGTCATCGGGGAGCAGACATTGATTGAAGACGACGAGAATCGCTTTATCTTCAGATGTTGCGATGCGAAAGAATTTCTTGACGGCTGCATCGTTATATTTTTGTTGAGTCAAAACAGCAATAAGCACATCGGCGGCTCGACGGACTTTATCGGCCCGCGTCCAATTGATTTCGGCATCGCTGTCGATGTCGGGAGTATCAAGAAGCAGTAAATTATCAGGCCCGTCGGGATGTTCCCGCCAGAACATGATATCCTGATCGGTCAGTTGCAAAGCATCGTTTGCGTCATCAGAATGTTGCAATTCAAATTCAGAAAAAACGGTTTGCAGTAGTTCCGGTTTAGCAAGGCGTGTCGGCACCAGGCAAGTCGGATGTTTTGTCCCGGAAGCAAGCGGGCTGGTTGCAGAGGCTTTGATGCCACAGAGATGATTGAAGATGACGCTTTTACCAATGTTCGTCCCACCCACAACTGCAACAACCAGATAGCTGCTATCGTTCAGTTGAGGCAGCAACTTTTGCGTGATTAACTGATACCATTCCGCCTGATCGAGTTCCGGCAATTCGAGCAATCGCGCACGGGCAGCCAGTTTGTCTACCGACTGCTTCAATTCAGTAATTGTCCGGGCAACATCCCGCATCGCCTTCACGCATCAAGCTCCTGCATAGAATGTTTATCGATAAGTCGTAAGGTGCGTTGTAACGCACCAAGTACTATATTCATGAATCAAACCAAGAAAAACAAAGGTGTGCCACAATGCTCACTGCCGGGGGGCCACGGCTCTATGAGCTGTGCGAACGGGATTTCAAGCTGCCCTTTTCGAGAATGCAAATCCTAACGCATCACGGCTCACAGAGCCGTGGCACACGAACGAACCTGTGATTCCTCGCAACAGTTGCTCAATACAAAATCCCCTCAACTCTCTCATCTGCCGGGGTTTATCACTGGTCAGCCTACGTCGATACGCCACTATACTTTAACGTCTTTTTCCCTGCTTTTCGACTGCCGTGCGTGAAAACGGGGAGTGCTTCATGGGGACGAACAGTTTCTTTTTTGTCTGTTGCTTTGAGGATGCTGAATTCGCAAGGCTGGTTGCTTTAGATTTTGACCCCTTTGTTTTATTTATCTTATATTTTACGGATACCCCAGGGCTGACTGACTTGCGAGCTTCTTTTATCGGTTCAGACTTCGATTTCAATCCATTTACCGGGATGGTCAATTTCATATTCAATTTGAGTTGATCAGGACCAGAGAGTATATTCTGATTTGCTTCATAAATTTCTAAATAACGCGAAGCTGATCCCAGATATTTTTGGGCAATCCCACTGAGAGTATCACCCGGCTGTACAATATGCGTTTGTGACGCACCGCGTAACCGTTTATTTTGAAATTTTGCAGGGACCGTTTGAACGTTTGCTCTTTTTTGTTGTTCAATTTGGCTCGTATTGTGAGAATCATTCAATGAAGAATCAATGGAATGAATTGGTTGGGGAACCTCTTTTTTTTCCAGTGAAGCGAGTTTTTTTGCATTGAGACTCATCGCCAGATATTCTTCAAGCTGCATCTGAGATTCGAGTGCTTCGTTGGTATCGATGCCGGGGAGAAACGGACGCAGTCGATACTCTGCAATGAGTTGATTCAATTCGCTTTCATCTTGCAAAGCGGGGAACGCAACTTCCCTCTCGGGTTGTCGCCGAAAGCAGAACGCTCCCGCGAAACCGATAATCATAATCAGTATCGTGAATCCTACTTTTTGTTCGCGTGGCATAGCTTATTTGTCTAATGAAAAGAATCCAGGCAATAACCCAGCTTCTCTTTTCATCGACTCTCTTGTGAAAGCGAACCACGCTTGATCTACAGAAGCTGCCTGTTGCAAGAATCGGAAGTTGAAAACAACACCTGCGCACATCCTGCGGGGCAAGTTACAGCGGAGAACCGGATTGTGCCAACTGGTCTGATCAGCACGAATGCAACAGATGGCATCTTCCAGGGCGTGTTCACGAATTTTCTTTGAAAAATCCTTGAGCATTGGCGGTTGTTATCTGGCAGATTTCTTCAAAGCTCACGTT
>JAJRTM010000792.1 GCA_024278285.1 Planctomycetota bacterium | reverse complement strand
ATGGCCAGATAACCGCCAGCCGAACCTCCAATTGCTGCGATGCGGTTGGGGTTGATATTCAATTCTTTTGCATTGGCCCGTACCCACCGTACCGCACACTTGGCATCTTCAACAGCAGCAGGGTAGGGGGCCACATCGCGCAAGCGATAACTGATCGTGGCGACCACATAGCCCATTTTTGCAAACTTGACACAGTAAAGATGATAATCTTCCCGCTTGCCACTTTTCCAACCACCTCCATGAATAAAAATTAAACAGGGAACCGGACCATCAAGATTTTTGGGAGAGTAGAGGTCTAGCTTCAAAGAAGTATCGCCACCTTTTCCGTATTCAATTCCCTTTTTTACTTCGATTGTATCAGGAACAGGTGGTTCTCGATCGACCAGGGGTAACTGTCTGGTGATGATCGCCAGTTTAATCAGTTCCACCGAAGAATACCCTGCAGGTGGTTCGTCGCCGTATCCTTTACGTGGTTGCAGCAACCACAAACCGACCAAACCACAGGCAAGCAGTAGACAGGGAGTGATCAACAAAATACGCAAAAAACGACGTTTGATAAATGAAAGTAACTTCATAAATAGTCTCTTCTGTTAAACCGAAAACCTGAGTTTTCAAACCAAATGAACAAGCAAAATGCAGTCACCTTCGGCTTGCCGCCACATGAATCATCGTCACGGGAACGAGGGAATAATGTAACTATTCGAAGGAGGGTGGCTGGGGATAGATTGTTAATTGAAAAGTCCGACTGTTCAGAAAACTTCCGTACAATCTGTCCCCAGAACTTGAAGCTTGATTGCGTCTGGGGGCAAATTGTCACCAGGCGTCTTGTCAATTGTCCACAACACTTCCGACAATTTGTCCCCAGCCACCCATCACTGAATAGTTACGAAATAATAAAAGCTGGGTCACGACCCAGTCGACCAGAGATCATGTTTATATCACTTCGCGAATTGGATCGCGAATAAGTCTGCATCTTTGATCACAAAACGTAATCGGACTGTTTTGCCCGCCAGTTTTGAAAGATCACTTCCTGTTTTCCAGGTGACGACTCGTTCAATTTCGTTGCCGATTTGTTCGCGAGAGTCGGCGAGTGTGAACTCGGGAATCGGTTTACCGGCTGCGTCTTGTATTTCAACACGAATTCCCCCCGCTGCGGAAGTTGAGAAATTAATTTTTAATTGATTGCCGGAAAACTGAAGCGGTTTTGTCAGCAATTCGCCGCCAGCATAAGGAGCCTGGACGGAAGCAAAACCGTCGAGTCGCATCGAATATCTACGCAGGTGAGCGGTTGGTTGTGCATAATCCTGATTGACATAGACCGACATTTCGACCGGTCCAGTCTGTACGACATTTAAGGCAGGGTAATTCGTTCGAGAAACCCAGTTACGGGCACCAATTCCCGGACGCACAAAACTGCTCAAAAATGTGCGTTCATAAATATTACCGCCTCGGGTTGTCATAAAGATGGCATCAGAGGTATCTTTGAAGTATTTCGGATTGACGTTAATCGCTTTGGCTTGCTCGTCGGTCAACACCTGCCGACCGGGCATGAAACGTGCCGCGGTGGCAACGTACAAATGCGGGGCGCGAAAATACGGTTGTGTCTGGTTTGTGTAAAGATGTTCGATGGGAGCTTTTCCACCCCGATGCCGGTATTCCATTAGAACGGGTGCCGACCAATGCAGAAAATCATCACTGGTTGATTTACAAATTCGGCGGTAACCACCCTCTGCAACACGGAAGTAACAAAGGTACTTCTTTTCTGCAGGAGACCAGAATGCCAGGTTTTGTGAATCGAACATATACTTGAACGGAACATCTTTAACTTTAATCACTGCTTCGGATTGCATTTTCTTCCAGCGAAGCCCATCAGCCGAAGCCCAGGCAGTTAAGCCACTTCCCATGGTTCCACCAATCGCTTTATATCGCTGGTTAGCGGGAACGCCTGGCTTGGTATCTAGCATCGGGCAAAAATTGTGTGTAATCGGAGACGCGTGAGCCAGGATAACATTATTTACTTTATGCCCTTCAACTTCGAACAGGCTTAGCTTAGGCTTGGTCCAGGTAATGCCATCTCGTGATTCTGCGACACAGCAAACCTCTTGCGGGCTCCCATCGTTGCCCGATTTACGAAGCCCCCGGTAATACGCTCGAAACAGGTTGCCATCTTTAATGATCGTACAATACCCGGAAAAATGCCCTTCCCACGGATTATCAAACTTTACTGCAATTCCTTCATCTTTAGGACGATGCAAAACGAGTCGGGTGTTCTGCATTTTGTCGATCAGATAATCATCTACAAATAGTTCCCTGCGATTGCCGATCTTCAAAACGGCTGAATCATCTGCACAGAGAAAATTCGGAAACAGGCATGCCAACAGCAGGGTGAATGTCAAAGTTAATTTCATGATGATTTTCTTCAATTAGAAATATTATTGTCAGGAGGTGAAAGATGTTTCAGTTTGTAAAGCTATCCGGAAAATGTCCATTCGGAAAAAGAATCCATGATCGCTTTTAATTTTTTTAAGGCGCGTACATAACGTATGCTGGCTGCTTTAATGGAAATATTGAGGACTTCCGAGACTTCCGTATTGGAAAGTTCTTCGAAGTGCCGCAAGGCGAGGACTTCTCGATCTGTCTGTTCCATCTGATTCAGGGCATGCGTCAATTGGTCACCCATTTCGACACGCTTGATCGCTTTACTCGGAGAACTGACTTGTGCAATAAGGTGACCTGCGATACAGCCGGAGGTGCCGGGGTCGGTGCGGTCTGCTCGAACTTCCCGCTGCACATCCCGCCCGGCTGCCTGCACATGTTTGCGGTGGATATCGATTAACGTCTGTTGCAAAATCAATCTTAACCAGACAAATGCGGTCTCTTTTGAACTACAATCGCAATGTTCAATTCGCTTCGCCGCTGCCAGATATGTTTCCTGTAAAATATCATCAATATCAACACGAGTCGATAAGCGAGGATTGAGTCGGAAGCCAGCAATACGCGCCAGTCGTGGCTTGCATTCCAAAAAACATTGCGACAAGGCATCGGGATTTCCTTTTGCCAATCCGCTTAACCACTGAGTCGGTTGGTTATCGTTCAACGTACTGTTTCCAAGTGAGATGGTAAAGCAATTAGACAGGGAACCTCCTGATGAACACTTTGGTTCATTTACATCCACTATTTGTATCATAAACGTAATGACCAAACCAGTCGTGACGGACTATACAGTTGCATGCAAATTAACCGGTTGCTACTTTTAATGAAGGGAGTTTGCAAAAAACATCCCTCCAAAACACCATATCAAGCAAATATATTTATTCTATTTTCATTCTCCCGAAGACTCCTTATGAAAAAGTTAAAACTCACTACCACGGTTGCCCTTTTCATCTGCCTGACTAATTCCTTTGTTATGGGTGATGAAACCAAGCCGGTCAAAAATTTGATTCTGCCTGGCGAAGCGTTTCTGCTTCAAGGCAGGCCGATGTTTATTTTTGAGCCGACCGTGAAAACGAACAAGTCGCCGCGACCTTGGGTTTTTTATGCGGCGACACTTCCTGCTTATCCCGATGTGCATGAAAAATGGATGCACGAACAATTTCTGAAAGCGGGAATTGCGGTAGCTGGTATTGATGTTGGTGAAGCGTACGGCAGCCCGGCTTCACAAAAATATCTGGATGCGTGTTATCAGGAAATGGTGAAACAAGGTTATTCAAAAAAGCCATGTTTGCTGGGGCGAAGTCGTGGCGGCTTGTGGGTTTCAAGTTGGGCGGTTCGTCATCCGGAAAAAGTAGCGGGACTGGCGGGGATCTATCCGGTTTACGATCTCTCATCGTATCCTGGCATCAAGCGGGCAGCCCCGGCTTATGAAATGACGCCGGAGCAACTGAAAGAAAAACTCGATCAATACAACCCGATTGAAAAAATGAATCGACTTGCCAAGGCGAAAGTCCCCGTCTATATCATTCATGGCAAAGATGACAAAGTTGTCCCGCTGGAAAAGAATTCTGCAGAGCTAAATCGCCGTTACCAAAAAGCAGGAGCTGGAAAGATAATCGAAGTACAAGTCATCCCCGGTCAAGGCCATAACTTCTGGCCCGGATTTTTCCACTGCAAAGAATTAGTCAAATTTGTCATTGAACGTGCTAATGCGGCGGAGTAGGGAGGCTGTTAAATAACTCGACAAATGAGAGAGTTGAATGGCTTTTGTATTGAGAAATTGTTGTGAGGGATACCAGTTTCGTGTGCCACGGCTCTGTGAGCCGTGATGCGTTAGAGTGAGTGTTTTTCGCAAAAGGTAGCTTGAAGTTCCACTCGCACGGCTCACAGAGCCGTGGCGCCCAACAGGAAACCAGCAAACAAATCGCAACAGTTGGATTAACAACAACTTATGATATTTAACAAGCCAGAGTAGGGAGGGCAAGCGGAATGAATCCGTTCGATT
>JAJRTM010000791.1 GCA_024278285.1 Planctomycetota bacterium | reverse complement strand
TGCCGATTTATCTTCAGAAGCATCCAGGACAATCCACGATTCCATCACCAGCCAGCGGTTGTGAATCATTGTTTTGAATTCGGTTTGCCAGTTAAGAGTCGTTTTTCCCTTACCTGCAGCCGATTGAATGATGTCATCTAATGGAAGAGTGCAAAGTCCGTCGATGGCTTGCAGTTCTCGATTTTTTTGAACCACTTTGCTGGCCAGTTGATCGTTGCGTCCCAGTCGCCCGACCGCTTTTGCTGCCCGTTGAAATTGTTCGGTCGCTTCGCCCCAGTTCTCCTCTTGCAGAGCTTGGTCCCCTAACGCGATCGACTCTCGCAGTGTTTGCAGTGCTTCAGTTCGCATCTGCTGGCGATAGCCGAACATACCACCAAAGCCTAATATAAGAATCAACAAACTGATCGCGATACGCAGTGGAGTAAACCAGTTTCGGATTCCTGTTATGACAGAAACGGACACGGCAACAAGGCGACGAATGGTTCCTGTTATTAGACGATAAATCCCTTTTCTGGTCAGTCCCCAGACATCCTTGATTTTTCGCAAAGCGATTTTTTGAAACGACTCTCCCTCTCTGCGTTTTCGTTTCCGTTTTTTCTTAACGCGCTTTGGTTCGGGATAAGGATTAACTGGAAGTATGAAATGTAGCCGTTCGCAATTGGAGCAGGCAATTTTGTGAGCCTGTTCTTCACGAAGTCCAGCCAGATCGTTCCCACAAACGCATCGCAAAGACCAACCTTGCGTTTGCGCGGTCGTCTTTGACTTGCGCAGACGAAAGATCTGCTTCGCTTTAGTGTGAGCATCTGACATGAAGAAAAAATTCGGAGAGGATCAAAAAACGGATGGCTCGCAACTGAAGAAGATGCTTTAAGACGCCATCCCGTACAGCACCATTGTTCACATTCGGAGCAAAACTCTCAACCCCCTGTTCATTCTGACACTGAAAATTACAGTGAATTTCGAATTTGCCAGTTTTCATCTAATTTCAAGAGTTCCAGGGATCGTGAGGATCAAGCTATTGACGGAAAAATAAGCGAATGTAGGATATGTGGGACACTGAGGGTAAATGCAAAGGTTTTGAGCAGGGGGCATCCCCTCACTATCTATCGAAGAATTGCAACATCCCCTCAGTTTGGTAGATCGGTCGAACTTACGGAATTGACTTGACGATACATACTTTTACGAAAGCTGTTTTTAGCGTAAAACAGCTCTATTCAGGCAAAAAAGGATTGAAAAATGAATCTTCCTCATCGGATGAAAACTGCTTATCAAAAAATGCAGGTTGCTCTCACTGCGGTGGTATTGGTAACAATGACCCTGCTTTCTGCTTCTGTTAATCAGAACTCTCTCTATGCACAAGGAGTTGGGTTAACAGAATTGTTGTCTCAAGAGAAGCCTGCGGGAATCGCAGAAGACGATTTTTCAGCTCTGCCTGAAACCTGGAAAGAATGGTCAGGCGAAACGATCCAGTTATTGGATAAAATCTATGGATCAGAAACAGTGCCGCTTGCTGCACAGAAAGAGATTCTGGAAAAACTCCAACAGCAAGTCGATATTATTGACGATGCTATTTCAGATTCAGAATACGCCGCGTCTTTTGATGAATTGACCGATCTGAGAGGAAAGTTGCAACGTAGAGTTGCCTTATTGCAAGCTGTTCTGGTCACTTTGGATGAGAACCCAAAACAACATAAGGCATTGCGACCTGCCCTGAGTAAATTGCTCCAGGCGATCGAAGGCTATGAAGAAGACAGCAAACTGGGAGATTCAGATAACACAGTCCGGCAACAAATTGATGCCATCCTTGCGATCACCAATGACAACGCAGAAGCATTGCAAGAAGCAATCCGAATTTACTATTTCAATTTTAACATTCGTGTTTTTGTTTCCGAGCCTTTCGCAGAATCTGTCTTCTATGAATGCCGAAAAGAATGCGGACCTGTTTGTGACTTCATCCTGGGGGCTCGCGTGCGAGGAACCCAGCACACAAAATCAGGAGTTTCTATTGATTTCTTACCGGGCGACGAAACGGCCCGTTTTGCGATTCAAGTTTCTGGAAACACCACTTCAAGAACAACCGGGGTCACTAACCAGGCGACCATTTACACCTACGGACGCCACCGCTTTTCAGGAAAAAAAATCATTCTCTTCGATGGCGACAGTTTCAGTTCCTACCGGGCGTCTCTGTCTGTCTGGGCGAATAATCGTGTCACAGGGGCCCATTTGAATCGACGTGGCTTACTTGCCAAGCTGATCGGCGACAAAATCGCTTACCAAAAAGCGGTTGAAGCAAAGCCAAAAACTGAAGCGATTGCTGCCCAACGATTGCGTTCAAGAGTTCTTCCAAAATTTAACCGCGAAGTTGAAAACACCTTTGGCGAATTGAATGAAGAACTGAATAAACTCGAACAACGCATGAACAAGGAAAAGATTGCTCCAGATCAAAAACTCGTGCGGACTTATACAGATGAGTTACGCACCGGCTACCGATTAATGAACGACGGGCAATTGGCTGCTGATCGTCCTGCAACCGTTTTTAATTCAAAAACAGGAATTACACTGCACATTCACGAAAGCTGGATCAACAATGCGTTAGCCATTGAGGGTTACAACTTTGAAAAAGCAGAGATGAGCTTTCCAGATTTTGGTGAACAACTTGCAGAAAAGTTCCGACGAGCCTTCAACAGCGACAAGGAAATCGAAAAAGCGAAAGACAATGGCGACCGGGTGATCATTTCCGATGTCGATCCCGTTCACGTTCAGTTTGATGGCGGCAAGATCAAAGTGATTATGCGAGTCGGCTTGAAACCAAACGGCCGAGACAAAATCATCAAATTACGCCGAGTGGAAATTCCAATTCAAATTGAAGTTGCCGAAAACTCGATTGTTTTGAGTATTTCCAAAGAGGACAAAGTTCGCGTTTTACCTTTGGATTCTTCAGATCGCAGTCCGATCTCCAATCGTATTATTGGCTCAAAAATTCGTTCCCAATTTGAAGATCGCCTTGCCGAAAAAACTCTTGAACGGACATTTGACTTTCCCGTCGATGAAGAAGGGGACAGGCATGTTCCCGTTGTCATCGAGTCTCTACACGCCGTGAATGGCTGGCTTGTTGTCGTTCTCGAAGAAGTAGAAGAATAACCGAATTAAAATGTTTGCACATTTTTGCGTCCCTCAAGTATTTGCTTGAGGGACTTTTTTTTTGCATTAGCCCAGATTATTCATCAGCCGGGCTTGAGGTTTCCCACAAACTCTCTTGAAAAACTGAGAGGAAAAAGGGAACTTGGGATCACTCGAACAATTACTGTCGCATTCGCCACAGGGATAGCTCAGACGCGGAGTGTCTGAGTTGCACCGCAACAGGAAGCCGAAAATGTGGCTTGATCGATTGCAAGACTCTCGAAATAACTATATTGACTGTAAAATGTGGGGAGTTGATTGATATTGGTAAATCACATTCTCGGCCTCTTGTGACTGCGTCACCCAGACGCGATGCGTCTGGGCCATCCTAAAGATCACGACAGTTATTTATCGAACGCCCCTCGATGAATCAAAAAAAATAGCCACTTATCTGTGAAAGATAAGTGGCTATTTAGTGGAGACGAAGGGACTCGAACCCTCAACCCCTGCCTTGCAAAGGCAGTGCTCTCCCAATTGAGCTACGTCCCCGATGGGAATTATTCTCAAGTGATAAACTTGAGAATCTTCTTTATGTTTCGATTCGAATGGGCGTAGGTGGACTCGAACCACCGACCTCAGCTTTATCAGAGCTGCGCTCTAACCAACTGAGCTATACGCCCTCTGAATCGAAAGGCTCGCTTATTGTAGCAGTCACAACAAAATATTCCAGCCAATTTGCCCCTGTTGAGCATTTTGCCACACGTTCTGACTCCCATTAATAAGTAATGAGCCTGGTTCATCACTACGGGTTCGGGAGTGTATCGTCATTTCCCCAATAATTTCAACAGAGTTTACCATAGATTTTGAATCTTTTTTGACATAAAGCTACTTCATTCTCTCAAGCGAGCCATTAAGAGCCTCAATGGCTCGCGTAGACAGATGCCTACCGATAGGCGACCAGCGGATTAATTCATTAAAGCAAATCAATCTCTCTGGTTAATAAACCGTGATATTCCCACTGTGTTGTTTCCTCAAATCTGATAGAATTTAATCGGTTAGCCACTGAGCCTGTAGATATTCATTCGATTCCAAAAGGAGAGCAGCGATGTCTGATTCTTCCAGTAAACCTCACAACCCTGATCAAGCCCCCGCTGAAAAATCTGACGAGCAAGACGTCACTTTTGTCGAAACGGCATTACTTCTTGGTGGTAAATCGGAAGAAGAAGCAACGAAAACCGGGGCGATTGACCGAGCCGACGATGAAGTCGAATTGCTTTTTGCGGATCAGTACCAAACACATAATTCACCCGTGCATAAAGCGGTTTGGGATCGCAATTTTCCTAACGAAGCGTTTCAAATCTCTCTCCCTGAAGCAGATGCCCAAATGGAGAAAGTATTTGCGAAATCGATGGAAGTTGTCGCATCGCATCAAAAGAACGGAACGCATTATACGAAAGAGCGAAAAGTAACTACCGAACTGTTCGATGATTTGGGAGCAGCCGGTTATTGGGGGCTTCTTGTTGAGAAAAAGTACGGTGGTCAGGAAGTGCCGTTTCAGATTTTCTCGCGATTTCTCACACGCATGGCGACACTCAATCCGACCATCGCAGGGCTTGGTTCGGTCCATGGATGTATCGGCGCAGTCGATCCGCTGATGACGTTTGGTAATGAGGAACAGAAGCAACGTTTCCTTCCGCTGCTCGCTTCGGGGGAACGGCTTTCCGGATTTGCATTAACAGAACCGGGAGCAGGATCAGATTTAACCGCGATGCAAACCGTGGCAGAATTGGATGGCGACGATTACCTGGTTACCGGAGAAAAACTTTTCATCACCAACGCGATTCTGGGGCGAGTGGTCGGATTGGTTTGTAAAATTGAGGGAAAATCAAGCGTCCTGATTGTGCAACTTCCCGATGAAGAAAGCGATCAGTTTCGCATCCCTCAGTACGGGTTGTATGCACTGAAACATTCTTACAACAACGGCTTGGTCTTCAATAAATTTCGTGTCCCGAAAGAGAACCTGCTACATATTGATAAAGGGGATGGCTTAACGATTGCCTATCATGGATTGAACAGGGGGCGGGTAGCACTTTGTGCGAACGCAGCCGGGACCATTCGCTTGATGCTTGCCAACACGATTCCCTGGGCACGTTACCGCGAAACGTATGGTTTATCGATTGATCAACGCGAACTGGTTCGCAGACGGCTCGGAATGATGGCTGCTTACATTACCGCCTGTGATGCCATGACTGAATGGTGTGGCGGGATTCTTGACCAGGGCTACCGCGGCGAAATGGAGTGCATTATCGCCAAGGTGTTTGGCAGTGAAGTGCAGAAAGAAGTGGCGATAGAACTGTTCATGAAAACGCATGGCGGTCGTTCTTTTCTGCACGGTCATCTGTTTGGCGATAACGTCCATGAATTTCTTGCGCCTTGTATTTACGAGGGAGAAGGCGAAATGCTGAGCATGGCCTTTTTGAAATCGTTGATCAAAAAACATGGCAAGGATTTCTACGAACCTATCGGAAAAGCCCTGCAAAGTGCGGGCATTAAGCAGCCGAACCCGCTTAATCCTTCACACTTAATTGCACTGCGACATGCGGCGATGCCTTATGTGAAATGGCGAGTCGGCGAATCTCTTTCCTGGCTTGGAAAAGCTGAATTCCAAAACATTCCGAGTAGTTTGAAAGACCACGTTGAATTCGCAGCCGAGCAGTTGCAGCATGGACGGTTTGATGTCGATAACCTGATGCGAAAATTCCAACTGGCACTGGCAGATCGCCAATGTGCGATGGCGAGCATCTCTTCGCAAGTTCAAGATCAGGTTGTGATGCTGGTGACTTGCCTGTTCGCTGCAAAAACCGGCAACGAACAACAAATTGCAGCCGCAGCGGTACTGGCGCAACATCTGAAAAACCGTATTACCGGTCATCGTCCCGATGGAAAATACTTCAGAGCCATCACCAAACTGGGCGAATCGGTTCTGGATGACAGCAGCAACCTAGTTGCCGGCATCGAACCGGAAGAAATCATGATGCCTTATAAATAAGCAGCAATATTCAACCAGTTGAAAGAACGGCAGGAAGCGTGGTTCGCCATAGAAAATCTTCCGGGTTGCACTGTTTTTATGAGTGCAACTCTGGGGAAACTATTTCACCGGTAGCCTCGTCAAGGCGTAATTCTCGTTTATTTTGGTAAGCCAGATTTCCCAGATGACACAGTTCGGAACTGATGCGTCCCACTTCAAAACTGGCGGTTGGTTCTGTGCGATTTCTTACCGCCTGGATAAAATCGCGAGCATGGGCGATGCGTAATTCACTTGCCTGAACAGAAATCGCGGGGGTGTGGTCGTAAACTTTCCAACCACTGCGATCAAGAATGAGAACGCCTCGGTCTCCGTAGAAGGCAACCCCATGCGAACGCCCTTCAATACCACGTGATGACCATTGTCGATGTTCCCAAGTGATCGACTTCCCGCCGAAATCGTAAAGAACATTCATCGTATCTGGTGTTTGACGCCCGTCATCAAAATGCTGACAACTTCCCATCGCAACAACTCGCTGAGGCAATGTGACGTTCATCCCCCAGCGGGCTGCATCCAGTAAATGAACGCCCCAATTCCCTAATTCTCCCGAACCGTAATCCCACATCCATCGCCAATTGTAATGCCAATCGAGCGGATGAAGCGTACTCTTTTTCTCCTGCCCCAGCCACGCCAGTTGCACATCTTCTGATAGCAGAGGTTCCTGCTGAGAGACTTTCTGGCCTGACACGGTTTGCTGAGACACTGTTTGCAATCTTAATCGTTGCCTCTTCACCGCAGACCACGCCCTCGCCTGATAGACTTCTCCCAACTGCCCGCTATGCAGATAATCGATGGCAGATTGAAAATGTAAACCGCTGCGTTGTTGTAAGCCGACTTGCACAATCGATTGCGACTGCGAGATCATTTTCTGCAGTTGCACGCCTTGTTCGATTGTATGAGTGGTTGGTGCTTCCAGATAGACATCTTTCCCGGCGTCGCAAGCCATCGCAGTCATCCAGGCGTGATGGTGATCTGGCGTGGCGATAACAATCGCATCGACATCTGGCGAATCGAGTAACTTGCGATAATCATCACACAAAAATGGTTGACGCTTCGTCGTTTCAATCAATTTTATCGCGATCGCTTGAACGGACTTGTCGATATCACACAACCCGGCAATCTGGCAATTATTGATCTGTTGAAAACTTTTGAGCAGCGATGTTCCTTGGTTGCGCAATCCGATAAAACCAAGACGAACGGCATCGTTTTCCGTTGCAGGAACTTTCGCCTGCAATTTGCCAACCTGCGAAATCGCGACCACACCGGCAGCCGCCTGGGCCGCATTTCTTGCGCTGCTTCCCAGAAACTCTCTGCGATTCAGAGGTGTTTTCGATTTGGATTTTCGATCAGTCATTTAATAAAATCCGTAGGGTCCGCTGTGCGGACCAAAACAGAACAGATTACAGCAACACTGGTCCGCACAGCGGACCCTACAACTTTTATTCGGCATCTGATCTTCGCAGGACCAACACCGGGCAGGCAACGTGGCGAATGACTCGCTCGGCGACCGAACCGAGTAATGCTCGTTTGAAGCCGTGGTATCCGTGTGACGAAATAATGACCAGCTCGGCATCGATTGATTCAGCGTAATCGGCAATTTCTGTTCCGGGGTCGCCGACTCTTGTTAGAATCGTGACACCGGTCATGCCATGTTTTTCCAGAAATGCTTCTGCGTGTTCACGAGTCGCTTTTTCCCGTCCGGCTTCCTCAACGCCACCCCAGACAACTCCCGGTGCGACAATATCAAGAGGAAACATCACATGAATCGCGTGAACGTGTTCCGGATTATCGACCATTTCCAAAGCCGCTTGAATCGCCTGCTTCGATTCCCCGGAAAAATCCACCGGCACAACAATACATTTCTTAGGCAACCACGACATGACCCGTCCCCTTTTCTACATCCTCTATTATCCCGATCCCTGGTGAGTCCAATCCCACCCTCACCATACATTATCACGTGAAGAGGCATGAATATCAATCGGACAGATCGATATTCTGCATAATGAGCCAAAGAGAGCCGCATTACCTTCCTATTTTGAATAATCGTAGCAGATTATTTTCGTGGCAACGGGAAGTTGAAATGGTTTGCAGCTTCTTTTCCTTCAAGCACTGCGGTGACGTCTCCGCAAACAGTAATGACTACGCGGTCTTGTGCTTCTTCGGTGAATGCTGCGATATGTGGGGTAATAATGACATTATCAAAATGATTCAGCGGGCTTTCTCCGGGAGGCTCAACGGCTCGAACATCAAGTGCCGCTCCTGCAATTATTTTATTTTGCAGGGCATTCATTAACGCCTCTTCATCAACCACTTCCCCGCGAGACGTATTGATAAACATGGCTGATGATTTCATTAAACCGAATCGATCTTTATTGAACATCTCGCGTGTTTCATCAGTGAGTGGAACGTGAGTTGCCACGAAGTCTGCTTCGCGAAGTAAGTCGTCAAGCGAAACCAACTTTGCTTCGAGTTCCTTCACATGACTAGCATCCGAAGCGACATAATCATCGTGCGCGATGGTCGTCATACCAAACGCCTTGGCGCGCTTTGCAACCATCGTTCCGATTTGTCCCAGCCCGATCACTCCCAGAGTTTTGTCGAACAGTTCGATTCCCGTGAATGCTTTGCGATTCCAGTTTCCATTAGATGTATCGATATGGGCAGCGGGAATTTTGCGAGCCAGGCAGAGTATCAAACCGATGGTCAGCTCAGCTACCGAAATCGAATTTTCTCGCAGAGCATAAGTCACTACCACTCCCGCCTCACTCGCGGCAGCCGTATCGATATTGTCCAGTCCCGCCCCCGCTCGTCCGATCACTTCAAGGTTCGGTGCGGTTGCAATCAATTCTGCGGTAACCTGTGTTTGATTCCGCACAATAATCGCCCGCGCTTCACCAAGTAAACTTTTCAGTCGAGAAACATCGTTCCATAAATCCGGTTCGAAGACGACATCAAAACGCTCACGCAGTTCATCCATCGCAGGACCGGTTATATTTTCGCTGACAATAATATCCATGAGATTCTTTCTTGATTTGTTACCAGGCTCTGCTTCGCTTCCACAAGGCGGCATGGCGAAATGCTTCTGC
>JAJRTM010000790.1 GCA_024278285.1 Planctomycetota bacterium | reverse complement strand
CTGTGCGAGTGGTGTATCAGAAAGTAGCATTCCTTGAGGGCTTGCCAAGGCAGCATAAACAGCACCATCAATTGCTTCAGAAAGAAATGAAACATGACCATCAGCATACGCCATGTTAACACCTCCTGCATGAAAAGAGTTTGGGACTGGCACTCTTCCTTCTGCCCCCCATAAACCGCTATTGATTTGGTTGTTACCAGCATTACATCGAGCGTAATCGATGTTTCCGCTGGAACAATCTCCATTCAAACAGGGATCTCCAACATAAAAGGCACTGAGGTAAGGATTGGGAGAGGCAAATGTGGAAGAAGCCGTATCTGGGTTATAACCCGTTCTCACATTTTCACTCACCATGAATGTTTGCGAAGTTCCATCTTTTATGCTGTCCATTGAGTGATGCCTTTCCGTGCCGCCATATTTCCAATTCTCAAGGAAAAATAACCCCGTATTTTTGAAGATTTTTCGATCCAGATCATCCAATGATTGATTGCCCGAACACGTTTGCCCATCTCCGTTGAGATCAAGACGACTTCCATGCCAATTCATAGGGCAATCCCCCACTCCACTTCCAGTACGAAAAGTAAACCCCCAACCCCCATTAACGGCATAACTTTGATCGGATTCTTTTTCTTTACTGCGACTCAGGTCCATGGGACAAATATAAATAGGGATGTAAGATCGAGCTAGTGGTTCATTAACGGCATCAGTAATCGGCTTATTAAAATCCCATTTTTCATAAAGATTTTCTTGTTCGATAAATGGGAGGATGGAAACCGCCCAGCTATGATGTGAGCCCCCTGGTCCCGTGGGCGGATCAAAGTAATAGCCAGATGCCGGAAAGCGGCGATTGTTTTGTTCAAACTGCATAATGGCAAAAGAAATATTTCTCAAATTACTCACGCATTGAATACGCCGGGCAGCAACACGCGCTTTGGTAATTGCCGGGATCGCCAAAGAGATCAATAGGGCCACGATAGCAGCAACGACAATCAATTCGATCATCGTAAACCCCGGCCGCCTTGAGATTAAGCCCACATTAGGGAATCCTGGAGAATAACTCCCAGTTATATTTTGCATTACATGCCTAATTTTCACTTCGCATTAAGCAAGGTAACTCGCTCAAGAAATATTAGAATTCACCAATCACTTCGCGGCCATCAGTCGTCCCAAGTGCCTGAAATGATCCTTGGTCTACTGATTCTGAAATAAACTTCACGGAGCCATCACACATTACGAAGTTTGCACCACCAATATGCTGGCTACCAAACGATCCTCCACCGTTGGGAGGCGAGGAACAGTTTCCTGTACCAGGTAAAGCCCAAGCATGATCACTTACCGTTTCCCCTACCATTATTGTGTTACTTTCACCATCGTAAACGTCAGCTAGTTCAAATTGATAGTTGAAAATATCTCCATTTCCGATGTAATTAGACCTTCCAAAATTGTTTGAAAGTTGAGGGTTTTTATTAAAATAAGGGCAACGAAATATTGGAAGAATAGTATCCGTTGTTCCGGCACTTGCTGAAGATGTGTTGGTAAGCGATGACGATAACGGGGAGAGTTGACTATAAAGGCCTGATTGCTCCAGTTTTGGTAAAATAAAAACGGAATACGCCCAGCCATTTGTTCCGTCCTTTGGCAGTTTCCCGAATTGAGTGTGGTGATCCTGAAGAGCAATGCCAATTTGACGGAGTTTGTTCTTGCACTGAGTGTTACGAGCAGTCTGCCTTGCTCGCGTTACAGCAGCCAATCCCAAGGAAATCAATACTCCAATGATAGCCATCGCAACCAAAAGCTCTATAAGCGTAAAACCTCGTGCTGTTTTACTGTTCTGTTTTAATAACATCTGGTCCTCTCCTTCCTTCAACACAATGAACATCGACCTGCATTGGAAAATGGTTTTAATCTTCTGCAAAGGATTCCAGCGTCTTAGCGCCAAAATAGGCGAGCAGGCCACAAATAAGCGTAGCATTGATGAGTAATAGTGTGTATTCGTTGGAAGAACACCAACCCCAAAATGGAAAAATGTTACCGCCCAGTTTCAATATTTGTTGATCGGGAAATCGTTGCAGTTCTGTTTTCGACCAACTGATGATGGCATAAACGGTAAGGTTGGCTGCCGCAAGAGTAGTCCCCCACCGAAAGGTTTTGTGTAATGCGTCTTCGCCCAAAGAGGAAGAAACTCTTTGCCTGAAAGATAAGCGTGATTTGTCGGCATCACGTTTTGAGGCAATTCCCATCGCTTCAGCGATTGTATTTTTGACTCGATTCTTTAGTCGAGCGGTAAAAGCGAGTTCTTGCTGATATTCTTTTTCCAAAGTATCAGAGTCTTTGACGCCATGCTCGGCACCAGCATCTTCCAGATCTAAAAAAGTCTCCGCTGTTTCCAGCATTTCATTCAGGTCATCGATGCAGATTGATGTCCCATCAGCTTCATCATAATTTTCATATTTTTTGCTAGCTTGCTCCGCTTCCAGTCGTTGAATTTCAGCCTGCTCGGTTTCCCATTCCTTGTAGGCGTCTTTACGACCAGCCATATAAAACAAGCCAACCAGCTCAATCGCCGGATGCCATTCACGTTCCCACTCAGCCTTAACAAGATCACCAGCAACTATCTTTCCATCACGCACCATCCCCACAAGAACTGGAAACTCAACCGGCTCCGATACCTCATCTTCAAATCGATATTGATACGTAAGTTTCATTTCCAACAGCCTGCAACCAAAGCGACCAAGGGGGCGACTACATCCTTCATCTGTAGCCAAGGCTATAATCAGATTTCTCTGATGGTCAACACAAAGTTAGACGAAAAAACAGTTCTGTCTGATTTTGACATAAATTGAAAAGAAAAGCAATTTCTCATTTCGAAAAAGGCTGTAAGAAACTCGCTTTAGGGAAAACTTCATACTCAGTTTATACATTCGACTCTATTATGGACGCTCTACCAATTCACAGACGATCCGGAAACCAACCATTGGGTTTGATTTCCAGGGCGGGAGCATCGGGTAGTCAATGCGGCATAATTCACCAGTGAATCGCCAGTCAGCCCCCCGAACCACTTTAATATAACCATTGGCTGGACCTTGCGGGTCTTTGGTTGAAGAGCGAGTGTAGTAATCTCGATCAAACCAATCAGAAGTCCATTCCCAGGCGTTGCCACGCATGTCGAAAAGCCCAAGTTCATTGGGAGAGTAAGAGCCGACAGGTTTTAACGGCAAGGGAGGAGTAATTCCAACAGCTTCTCCTGACTGATCATCAGTGGGCCGTTTGCTCTTCCAGCGATATGGGGCACTTTTCCCGGCTCTGCAAGCATATTCCCATTCTGCTTCTGTAGGGAGACGATACCGCCGGCCTGCGGTTTTTTCCGCCGGAATTTCTGAAAGTGAATCACAGAACGACTCTGCTTGATTCCATGTGATATTTACTATTGGGTGATTATTGCCTTCTTCAGATACAGTTGATGTTTCAGAATCAATGCCCCCTTTCTGGTTATGAAGAGCTTCAAATTGTTGCGTTGTTACTTCATAAACCCCAAGGTAAAAATCTTCTGCAATCTGAACGTGGTGTTCTGGAATTTCGGGAGGTGGATTAGAATTATTGCCAATATCCGGGATTCCCATCTGGAATTCTCCAGCAGGAATAATGACGAATTCCATTCCAATCGAATTTGTAATTGACTTTTGATCGGTTGCTTGTTTTGATTGAGTTGAAATTGTTACGAGGCGAGCTTCTGCTTCATGGATAAAATCATTTGAATTGAGTCGAGCTTCAAATTCAGAACTCAGGATATTTTGAGGCGTTTCTCGTGAGTGCATCACATGCCAGAGTCCTGGATCAATATTGTTGGAAATGAAGCGAACAGATCCATCCAAAAAAGAAACGTTAACGCCACCTTTGTGTTTGCTACGTGCAGTCGCTTGTTGGTTTGAATCAACGTAATGGACACACGGCATTTCTTCCTGCTTTAATTTCTCTGCCCCTAAAACTTCATGCAGTGTACCACACCCAATGATATCATCAGCTCGTGCCCACTGATTATTGGGACCAAAATTGTCTCCGTTGATTCCATGTGCCCAGGTAATACTGGCTCCAATTTGACCTAATGCCCAGGTTCCCCGTGGATCGAGTGGATGGATCCCAGCGCGAATTTCCTCCAGAGCTACCATTGTGGATTGCCCATTAGAAAAGTCATCAAAGGAAAATGACTTATTGATTCCCGCCACTCCATTTCCCCATAGTTGATAGCAACGTTTTTCTTCATCCATGAGTAAATGGGCCGTGTCTCCACGTGGGTGAGCAGTTGTTGGAGCCAGAAGCTCATGATTCTGAGTCCCTCCGTTGATGGCATAATTGCCACGTGCGAACTGAAAAGAGCTCTCTTCATTACTAGAAGGAAAGTATTGATGATAATTAGCGAGACGATTGAAATTGTCACTTGGGCAAATCACTGTACTTAACTGAGTTATTCTGGCGTTTGCATGATGGTCATCTCCAATGGAGAGAGAAGGGTCAAATTGATCCGAGAGTGTTGACTCACCTAAATGAGGCAGAAGTAGTATTATCCAATTTTGCTGCGTAATAAGTTCGACACGTTTAGAACTATGCAAGGCGATGGAAGTTGTGACATTTGTATTCCAAATCGCAGCCGGAGGAAGTTGCTGGTATGTATCGTGATAATTCCTTAGAGCCACAGTTAGATTTCGAAGATTATTTTGACAACTGTTTCGGCGAGAAGATTCGCGTAATTGTAGTATGTATGGAAAAAACAAACAGAGAAGAGTCCCCAAGACTCCGAGAGTAATGATCGCTTCAGGAACTGAAACTCCAGAATTCTCACTCTGCTTAAGATTCCGTAATCTATTTTCTTGCTTCAAAAAAAAATGCACGTATCATAACCCCCGAGCTAATCGCATATGATTCTCTTATACTGAACCATGTATTTAAGAACAACGTAACCTGATTTTATGATCGGTGCATTTCAAAATTGAATCCATCATCTTGATCTCAGCGAAATATTGTCGCCTCAAGTTTCTGCTCGTTTAACGGCGAAGCAAAAGCCAAACCATCCCAACCATTAACAAAAGCGTACAACAGAGCAATCCAATCAACCTGCTATTTGATTCACCTGAAACACTTTGGATGGCGACTTCTCTGGCGGTTCTTTTTTGAGAGGAAGGTTGTTTTACTTTTTTGCGAGCTTCGGAAAATTCAACCTGCGATAATAACCCGTTCCTGTCTTTGTCGGCTGGGCGAATTTTATCTTCAATATTCATCAACTTTTGCTCATAAACTACTTTATCACTTCTTTTTTTCTGTGGAGCAGCTTCAAATTTAACAAGTTCAGCAATTCTGATTTCACCATCATTATCTTCATCAAGAAGTTCAAAAAGTTGAGCATCAGATGGATCAGGGCGAGGAGTATGAACAAATTCGATTTTGCTTAGGTATCCGTCATCATTAACGTCGCAATATTCTGCTTCTTCTCGGGCCGATTTTTCGAATTTAGTACCGATATGGGGCGTGTAATACTCTTTCAGTGAAACTCGTCCATCGGAATTGATATCAACAGACTGATAGCTTGCATTGAAATCAAGTTGACTAATCGGCCGGTTACTTAGGAATTCCGTCTGGCTAAGTTTTGTATTATTATCGTGATCCAGTCGATAAAAGTTAACCTGTTCCCGCGCACGGAAATTTCCATGAAACATGGCAAGGTATTCTGTTAGCGAAAGTTCGTTGGATTTATCGAGATCAAAAAGATGAAAACGTTTTAGGCGATCCAAGTTGGCACGTGGGGTCAGGGCAAACTCTAAAAGAGTCAGAGCCCCATTAGAATCGAGGTCTGCACGTGATGCTTCCAGCTTCGCATTATTTTCCCATTTCGTGCCGACTCCAGGGTTATAATATTCTTCGAGGCTAAGTTGATGATCGCCATTTTCATCGAGAGCTTCGAACATTCTTCGATAATCACTGGTGTTGGGAACAGAGGATTCAAGATACTCTGAGAGGGAGAGTAAGTTATCTGAATTGATATCTCGCCGAAAAAACAGAACCCGATTGGCTGCCTTACGAGGAGTTCCAGCCTCGAAAGCGATAAGGTACTCTTCAGGTGAAAGCAATTTATCACCATCTGAATCTAAAAAGTCAAATCTCTGCTTTGCAGAAAGCTGGCTGGCGGGAGTAAAGGAAAATTCTTCAAGAGAAAGAAAACCATCTTGGTTCCAGTCGAAATCCACCGCTTCTTGCTTGGCACTTTTTTCCCATTCACCACCAATATGGGGGGCGAAATATTCCTCTCTTGAGACCTTTCCATCTCCATCGCTATCCCGATCCGCATACCGACTTCGAAATGTATGTGGCAAATCCTTCAACGGGATTGAGTATTCTTTAATATCAAGTGAGGAATCTTTATTGGAATCTCGACGAAGAAAAATTGAACGCAGCGTTTTGGGCTCCTGACCTCTTTTGGTTTCAAGAAACTCCAGCAATGAAACTTTGGAATCATCGTTAGAATCCAGAAAATCAAACCGTTGTTCGATCGAGAGATGGCTTTCTGGCGAAAAGATAAACTCACTCTTCGAAAAGATACCATCTTTGTTATGGTCATATTGAACGGCGTTCTTTTTGACGGCTTCTTCCCATTCAGTCCCTCGAAATGGCAGTACATATTCCTTCTTACTAATTCGACCATCTTGGTTAAGGTCAAAAGAAGCCAGAACACTCTTCCAATGAGGTTTTCGTTTGCTGATTGGTAAACTGAATTCTTTTTGTGATAATTTGAGATCTCCATTGATATCGAATGAGTAAAAAACACGACTTTCTGGAGCACGATGTTCCTTGCTACTTCGTTTCAAATACTCATCTAAAGCAAGAAAATTATCGTTATTTTCATCAAGGGCGAGAAATAAGTCTTCATTACTGATTTTCTCAGAAGCGATTTGCTCAAGATACTCCGACAGACTTAAGAATAAATCGTTATCAGTATCCCTCTGAAAGAAAAGAATTCGATCTGCGATTTTTCGGCGAGACGAATTACTGTAAGCGATAAGATATTCTTTCGGTGAAAGCTTTTTATCTCGGTTCGAATCCAAATACTCGAAGCGTTGTTTAGGCGAAAGTTGGGAGGCAGGTGTAAACACAAATTCCTGCAAAGAAAGAAACCCATCCTGGTCTAAATCATAAGAGACCGATTCTCTGGTGGCACTTTTTTCCCATTTGCCACCGATATGAGGCGAAACATACTCCTTCTTTGAGACTTTTCCATCGCCATCTCTGTCCAACTCCGCGAACCTGCTCTGCAAAGTACGTGGTAGTTTTTGTAACGGTACACTAAATTCTTTCAGACTGAGCACAGAATCTGCATCGGAATCACGACGAAGAAAAATGGAACGTGATATATTCTCTTTCTGCCCACTACAGAGTAGAAGATATTCAGTTAATGAGACTTGAGAATTCTTGTCAGAATCAAGCAATGAAAAATGCTCTTGGGGATTTGTTGTACCATTGGGCGTCCAGGCAAATTCCTTCAGGGAAAGAAAACCATCTGCATTACAATCATATTTTATGGAAGCTGCTTTGGCATCTTTTTCCCATTTTGTTCCAACTGAAGGGGCATAATACTCTTCATGGCTTAGTCGGCCATCATTATTCACATCACGTAGAGCAAATTTGCTCTTCCAGTGTGGTTTTCTTTTTTCGGGAAGCACGCTGAATTCTTTCAGGGATACTTTCAAGTCACCATCAAAATCAAATTCATAAAACCTACGTCTCTCAATATCACGATATTTTGAGGAGAATCGTTTTAAGTATTCAGCAAGTTGCAAATATTGATCAGAGTTTTGATCCCAACGAAGAAAACGTGATTTAGTGTTCGTTGAAACTCGTGGGGTTTCCACATACTCCATATAGGAAAACCGCCCAACCTGGTCACGATCAAATCGCGAAAATTCGCTTTCTGATGTCTTAAGATGTTTTTCTCCTCCAACCGCGATATATTCCTTTTCTGAAACAAACCCATCTTTATCAGAATCTGCCAGAATAAACTGACTCCAAAACCTGTTCTTAACTTCCGAAAGCGGAGTTTTTAACTCAGAGTCCGAAAGTTGAAAATCTACATCAAGATCGCGAAGGTAGAACTCCTTCGTTTTGCTCGCTCGTAAATTATCTGGTATCTTGGCAAGAAATTCTGATAATGATACAGGTGATTTTGATTTCGTAGTATCGCCAGCTTTTTCAGAAGACAGAGTGCCATCCTGGGCAGCCAAAGGCAGATTACCCATAGAATTCAAAAAGCATATCAACAACAAAGTAAATCCTGCACGGATAAATGAGACCTGCGAAAGCAGAGGATATCTAGAATATATGGTTGCCAACTCAATCTCTCCTTGAAAATCTTCAAAAAGCCAGGAGAATCAGCATATACGTCTTGCCATTAAAACTCAACTGATTACCTCAACAAATTTGAATACCGTTCCCCAGCACTCTGTATACAATTGGCATGGCGGGCAGTATCCTCAGATAAAGCAAGATCTCCAACTAGAATAAACCCAAACAAGTGAACCACTTCATTGTGCCTGCACTTTGCCATGCCTGTCATCTTGGTTGTAATGCAACTATTATCGCTTACTGCTCCTATAGCCTGTCTTGCAGGAGATAAGTTCGATAAAACTTTACAGCACTTTGAAGAACATAAATTTTCTCCAAATGCACCTGCAGCAAGCAACTCGAAAACTCT
The DNA here is from genome assembly GCA_024278285.1 of Planctomycetota bacterium. GTDB lineage: Bacteria > Planctomycetota > Planctomycetia > Planctomycetales > Planctomycetaceae > Rubinisphaera. The sequence continues at coordinate 5,304 of JAJRTM010000790.1, read as the reverse complement.
CCCCTATCGATTACTCAAGCCTGAATATATAAAAAGTGGCAGAAAATACCCGCTCGTCATTTTCCTGCACGGTGCCGGAGAACGCGGCACAGACAACCAAATCCAATTACAATCTTTGCCAACATTGCTCGCACAACCCGCTTATCGAAAAAAACATCCTTGCTTTCTTGTCGTACCTCAATGCCCTACCCAACAAAGCTGGCAGCAACAATTTCCTGCCCTGCTGGAAATCATAGATAAAGTCATGCAAGAAAATCCCATCGACAAGCGAAGAATCTATCTGACCGGATATTCCATGGGAGCCTACGGCACCTGGTCACTCGCTGCACTTCGCCCGGACCTCTTCGCAGCCGCTGTCCCGGTCGCGGGAGGAGGCGACGTGCAAACAGCACACCAGTTAATCGATCTCCCCATCTGGGCAATCCACGGCAATGCCGACAAAGCAGTACCGGTCAGCCAATCACGAGAAATGATAAAAGCAATCCGCCAGGCAGGCGGCTCCCCAAACTACACCGAACTCAAAGGTATTGGACATAACTGCTGGCAACAAGCCTACACCAACCCTAACGGCATCCTCCCCTGGATGTTCAAGCAGAAAAAAACATGGTTCAAATTCACTTTCGAGAATTGCCTGATTATAATCATGCTTTTAATCGACCTGATCGTCATAATCTGGCTTTTCAATACTTGGGGAATCAGTCGCAGCAAAAAAAGAAGTGAGCAACCAGCGGTAACACATAATTCAAGCGTCGATAAATCCATAACTGAATACCAATCGAAGATCAGCATAAATGAAGTCAATTCACCTTAAATAGACCGTTATTTTACAGAGATGAGTTGTATTGATGAGCACACAGGAACGGATACTTGAAAGGCACGAAGAATACAGAGTCTTTTCATGGCGCCCAAAATTTAGTACACGAATATTGATTACACTCATTATTACCCTCCATGTCTCTCTTTGTTTTTGGGGAGCGTGGAAACATTCTCCTACAATTGATGAACCGGCTTACCTTGCATCCGGCATCAGTCATTGGGAGTATGGTCGATTTGATTTGTGCAGAGTCAGTCCACCTTTGGTTCGATTGGTAGCTGCAATTCCAGTTCGCTTAGCTAAGCCAAAATTGGACTGGAAAAATTATCGCATTGGTCCGGGGGTACGAGCCGAGCACTCTGTCGGGCGAGATTTTTTGATCGCCAACAAAGAGCGTTCATTCTGGTTGTTTACACTGGGGCGATGGGGCTGCATTGGGTTTTCGTTGATCGGTGCATGGGTAAGTTATCGTTGGGCAAACGAACTGTTCGGAATACGCTCAGCCTTTGCTGCACTACTCCTTTGGTGCTTCAGCCCGAATATCCTTGCTCATGCTCAACTATTGACACCGGACATCGGCGTCACAGCCTTGTCTCTTGCTGCGTGTTATGCGTTTTGGCGTTGGTCTCAATCGCCAACATGGTTGCAAGTCTCGATTGCGGGCTGCCTGCTCGGACTGGCTGTAACAGCTAAAACAAACGCCATTGCACTCTACCCTGCACTAATAGTTGGAATTTTCATTCATGCTCTCACCTTAAAGCAACTCAAGACCTTCAAGACCGTAGGGCAAGTTTTCATTGCGTTTGCTTTATCAATTTACATGATCAATTTAGTCTATGGATTTGAAGGTTCTTTCAGGCCACTGGGCAAATATGAATTCTTCAGCAGTACCTTTGGGGCAGAAGAGACAAACAATCGATTTCAAGGCACGCTACTGGAAGCAATCCCTGTTCCGCTACCAGCGGCATTTCTTGAAGGAGTCGATCTGCAACGTCGCGATTTTGAAAACTCACACGGAAACATGAAAACCTACCTTCGAGGAAAGTGGTACGATCATGGGTGGTGGTGGTACTACTTCTATGTCATTGCAGTAAAAGTTCCCGTTGGAACCTGGATTTTGGCGTTAATTGGCATTGGGGGTATTGCTTTTCGTGCATCTCCTCATCGTATTGAAATCCTGTGCTATCTGATAATCCCCGGAGCCATGCTATTTGCTCTGGCTTGCTCTCAAACGGGGTTTGGGCATAGCTTGCGATATGTTTTGCCAGCGTTTCCATTTGCATTTGTAGTTGGCAGTGCTGCAATGCAAATCACATCCAATAGATGGCAATATTATTCATCGAGAACTGCAATGATATGGCTGCTTGTTAGTAGCCTTTACGTCTATCCCCACAGCCTTTCCTACTTCAATGAAGTCGCTGGCGGCTCATCAAACGGGCACTTTCATCTACTCGATGGAAACGTCGACTGGGGCCAGGACTTACTCTACATCCGCGACTGGATCAAAAACCACCCAGAAGCAAGGCCCGTCTACGTCGCCTACTGGGGGAATTTACCACTAAAGCAAATGGGAATCGATTTCAAAGAACCTCAGCTTGAAGAAGGAAAGCCAATCCCTCCTGGCTGGTATCTGGTTTCGGTCAATCATTTAAGGGGTGAATATCGTTTGGGGAAATCGGAATTCAAGCAGATTTACACTCAATCAAAAAATGGATCTATCTCCTGCTCAACATGGATTTTCATACAGAAATGAAACAAGTGACCACCCACTGCGTTGTTCAGATCCAAGAAAATTATTATGTTCAAGCATTAAATTTACTCGACATAACGTCAATTGTTAGCCGCACTTGACGTTTTTTTAGGCTTGGAATAATTTAAAAAAGAGAAAAATTCCACATAAGTACTATTGATAAGGTAACACATTCAGGGTACACTATATGTACGGAGATGACCTATGCGTCATGTTACTAGAACCAGTTTCATAACTTCTTGAGTATAGTGAACAAGCAGGCGAGTTGCCAGAAGCCTTCGAACAGATGGGCGTGATATTCCCAACGAGTATTGAGGCGTCGATAGTGTGTCATCCAGCCAAAAGTCCGTTCGACTCAATACCGTATCGCGTAGTAATTTCGATCTCGAAGAGGGAGTCTGCGGGCAGTCTTTTGATTGACACGTCTGCGGTAAGGAGCAATCAAGCGTAAACCAAATCGGCGAACACGTCTTCGTAATGTGGCTGAATCTGCCGCTTTGTCGTAGATCAATCGACGAGCTCGATTTGCCCAGCGAACGTTGTGAGACAACAAAGATTCAATCAAGGTCACTTCGTGCGGAGAGGCACTGTGAACTTCAACGCCCACCGGAATTCCGTTGCTATCGGTCAACAACATGACTTTGGATCCCTTACCAACTTTCGTTTTCCCTACATGCGAACCCCTTTTTTTGAAGGAGCAAATGTCCCATCGCCGAGCAAACTGGAGAGGTCGATCTGCTTCAGATCGATCATCAATTGAATCAATACGTTCCAGGCTTTGAGAAAGGCACCAGATTCGGTCCACTGTTTAAACCGCCACCAGCACGTGGGATAGGAAGGGAACTCTGGAGGCAAATCTTTCCAGCGTGCCCCGGTGACAAGCACCCACAAAACTCCTTCCAGGCAAGCCCGATTATCTCGTTCAGGGCGACCGCCCTGGGGAGAAACCTGCTTGTTTGGGAAAAAGTGTTCAATCAAAACCCATTGGTCGTCCGTAAGACCAATCAAAGAATCCGTCTTGGACCCTGCTTCACAACAGGATCGTGGTAACATGTGCAAAACTCCTTTCAGGAAAAGAAGAGTGCACATCGCGTGCCAATTAGCGTGTTCACTAAGAGCGGGTTATGAAACTGGTTCTAGTTCTTACTAAGTTAACAGGATACGTTTTACAGGAGATTCTTATGAATAGTCGTTGGGTGCTTTTTAGGATCGTACTTGGCTTGGCCGCTGTTGTGAATGGATTATACATACACACGGCTACAACAGAAGTTGCTCTTGCCTCGGTTGAAATGTGTGGGGGGATGGAAAAGCCCACCTCGACGCCGACAGGAGACTGGGCATGCTGTGTTGACTTCGAATGGTACGACACAGGGACACACGATTGTTGCGACGATCCAAATTGTAGTTCTTGTGGAACAGTGTACGAGCTTTCGGGAACTGCGTGCTGCTGCGAGGGCAGTTTGTATAATGAAACCCCTTAACCTGCGTTCCTGTTAAGTAACAAAAATATTACGGATTGTTATGGCAATTTTTCAAGTAAGGAATTTTATGAAAACTTCAAAAATAGCGTTAGTGAGTCTCACCTTTTCGCTTTCAATAATGGCTGCCTCGGTGTATCAAACAAGCTTTGCTGCGAATGATGATTGCGGAGCCTGTGATGGCAAATGGAAATTGCAACGTACAAAAAAAGTTAAGCCTACTGCCGTAAGCATTAGTGATCAGGACGATAATGGTGGAAAAATATCTAAGACTCTCTCTGGTCAATATGGGAGTTATACAGCAAGAAGCAAAGCAACAACGAACACGGTATTAGGCTTGGGCGTTACGTGCACAAACTTAAGAACTCATGATGGCACATTAATGAAAGGGGGACTTGGATCCCTGGAGGATAGGATATCAGGATGGGACGCTGGGGCAGGTGATGCACCCTGTAATCATGGGCCGACAGCCGATGCGCTTGCGACTGTCTCTGGCACCGGAGATGTTTCGTGTAGTATCAGCGGAAACGCAAACAACGGCTTAGGGCTTCCAGCTGGCATAACAACTACCATTGCAAAGGCAGAGATCTCATTTGTTAATAATCAGGGTGGATGGGGGGCTGGGCAGACTTACTCTTCAAAGGTGGAGACAAGCATTGTCTATACTGAATCTGGGGCGACAGGGATAGATATAGGTGACATTACGGTAGGGATAAACGGAGTTACTATTGCGGACTCTAAGGTTGACGTAAATATTGATCCAACCTCAAAAGATGTTTATACTCAAATATCTGGTACATTTGCCTGCAACTGCTCAAAGCAGCATGGACCTGCTAATATCGCTGGGTTTAAGATTACAGGAACAGGCTTTGCTGAAGCTCAGGGTAAGGTTCAGTCAGGAGCGTTCTCTGCAGAAGCTGAAGCGACGTCAAATATTCTAACATGTGAACTTGTCCTTGATGACGGTGGCACATTCTTAGGGTGCTGCAACGATCAAAAACCATCGCATGGTGGGCATGATGGAGACGGAAGGATCGCTGATATTGTCCAAGATTAATTTCCGAATTGATTCTTTGTGCTGATTCTAGGGCAGTGGAGCAGCTTCGTTGGCAACCGAGGCTGCTCTGCCTTGTTTTCTTCCTGCTCGATATGTTTACAGTTTTGTTTTTTTGTGTGCTTCTGTAGAAGCACGCCAGCTTCTATAGAATTTCTCCAGAGGTATCATGCGACATATCATTCTTGTGCTTTCTTTCCTGTGTCTG
>JAJRTM010000789.1 GCA_024278285.1 Planctomycetota bacterium | reverse complement strand
TACGAATTTTGAGGGTCAATTCCTGCTGTGCCATTGCCAGAGTGACCTCACTTCGATGTTCGGTTTTTTGATAAACCTGAAACACTTCATCAGCCACGCTGTTGGCGACATATCGAATTTGTCCAAACGATTTTCGTCTGGGATTCGGATTCACAAAGTTGATATTATTGATATCCCCACTGGTTCCATTAGAAATCATACCTACAAAAGGTGGATGCTTTTCTCTGACATCGTTGGGGATCATTCGCTGTTTTATTTGTTTGGCGAACTCACCAAAGTAATCGGCTGAAACACCATTGGGGGAAATCCCTCCGACATAATGCAGCGAATAGTTGGCTAATAACGCGATTGGTCGCCCGTTGACTGCGCGAACCGAAATGAAGCAAACTTGCGGATCGATCGGACCTGCCGGGCGGTCCAGCAATTTTTTTGAACGTGGCGGATTCATGCGAACCTGATCGGTAATTTCTCCAAACGGATTGGGAACAATTCCGCCCGGCTTCATAAACCAACGGCGGTTGTGAACATGCTCTGCCACATCGACCTGCCCACTCCCTAATTCCGCAGGTTCCAAATTCACGTTTGCTTTTTTAATCGCAGAAACGATTCCTTGAATCAGAACTTCCAGATAACCTTTTCCAACCCCACCCGCTTTATCGTAAAGTTCTTCGCGTGAAGAAGGGGCAGTATGTGTGTGCGTAGCCGAAATCAACATGCAATCGGTGCGAATGCCGGTTATTTTTGAGGCTCGTTGTTTTGCTTCATCCAACAGTTTTCTTGGAACATAACAACTATCAACGATCACAATTGCTAATCGAGTTTTCCCATCATCCAACACCAACGCCCGCGCATTCAACGGATCCCATGCTTTATCTACCAGTCGTTCACGAAACGAACCAATCAAACTAACCGGCCATTTCCGAGGCGTAATATCTTCAACCGCAGCTCCTGCACGAAACTCGCCAGCCTGTAATTCACTTGCGTGAAGACTAAGAACAACCAAAAGTGTCACCATTATTTTCATTCGTATCTCCAATTGTCAATAACCTGCATGATAATGAAGAAATCATTCCGTTTCATCCAAAACTTTCTCGTACTCTGCCAGTAATGGCTGATAAGCATAGGCGTTCAAGATAGCGATTAATCCGCGATCTGAGGGATTGCGGGCGATGTCGCCGAGGGTGTCGAGACCGTCGTAGATCGATTCGATGGCTGTTTCGAGATGCTCGATTTGCTTCTCGGTATCTCCCGCTTTTTTCGCCAGCGCCGCCTCGCGGACTGCTTTCACTGCCCCCATATAAGAAAGCATGAACTCACTCCGTTTTGCATAGTAATAGAATAACGGTCTGCTGCGTCCGGTGAGGGCATCGTAAGTTCGGTATAATTCGACAAGATCGGTGTTATATTCATCCGTAGCCGCTTGCCACCATTCGGGAATCGGTTTTGCAATCGCGTGTTTCAATAACATCTTTTTATCAGGAAAGACAAAATCAGAACTGTTCTCGTCAATAATTTGTGTCGCTTTTTCGACCGCTAAATAACCAAGCCAAATACGATCCGTCGCGGCAGGGTTATCGGTAATACCGAGGAAGAAATCACGGTAAGATTGTTTCGCGGTCAACTTTTCGTTGAAGGCAGCACGCGGGAGATAATTGATCGCCGGATCTAAATCACCAATAATAGCCACTTGTGTCGAAAAACCTTCCCACTTCAATGTGCGTAGTTCATCGAGCAACGTTTCAATATCCGAAATGGCAGATTGTGAAAGCGCACTGATGCTGTTACCGGCCAACGTCAAAACCAATCGGCTCCGGATATTTTGTGCGGGAATCTGTTTGAGTAACTGTTTTTTCTTTGCGGCACGCCGCGCGGTCTGATCAATAACATGAAGCACGCCGGTTTGAGCGGGAATAACTTGTTCTAAAACAGGAAACAAGGCCGGATTAACCGCAGTAACAAACGGCTGCACTTTTTTATGAGATGACGTTTCCAGTAAGTTTGCCTCTTTAAGTAACTGCTGGAGAAATGCGAGGGCAACCAGATTTTCTTTCATTGCCATTCTGTTTTGCTTGTTTGTGCTGGCGAGAAAATCATCAAAGGTCTGAGTTCCCTTTGAATTTTGCACACCCAAAATTGCATCCCAGGCCTGCGGGGCTTGGACTCCCCAATCTGTTGACATTGGCAACCTGAAATATATTTCATCGAGGCCAGGATACGTTTTCAGATAAGCATGAATCTTCGTTTTCACCAGTTTGATTAACGCCTGGTCGTCGAACTTTTGCCTGGAGCCGGGAGTAATCAATAAATTGTTCGAGCTATTTGTCGAAACCGAACTTGGCAAAACGGATTGAAACTCTTTCGGGAATTCAAGGGGCGAGATTGAAAGACCAACGGTCATTCCGACACGGTGCGCCGTATCGATAATGCCCTTCAACAACTTCTGGCCGGCTGCGGTTCTTGCTTCGTAGGTTGCTTTTCCCGCGAAATCAGGATTCTCGAACCATTTCGCACGCCCCAGAGCCTGTCTTCCGGGGGTGTCCCCATCGACGCGATATTTTTCGCCATGCCATAATACGCCTGTCTCTTTTTTGATTCCCTCAAATTCATAATGCACAAACGGCTGCCAGGGATGAACGACAATCATCAAATTATTGTACTTCAGCTTGGCCAGTTGACGAACTAACTTTTGTTGATCAGCCAGTCCCCACGATTCAAAACCGAATGCAAAAGCATCAACCGTTTGAAACGAACGAACTTTTATTTCCGGTTCCAGCAGGATATCAATCTTGCTCAGATCGATCGTTTTCTTCTTTTCAGGAATGATATCGCCAGATAAGAGATAGCGTATTCCAAAGTGATGCCCCAGTTCATAAACCGCCCACAATGTAGCCGCGGGGGAACCGCCATCAAGAATAAGAAGCGACCTTTTTCCTGACTGGAAAGATTTTAATGCAATCCCCTGCTCCGTCAGTTTGGGATACTTGATTCCCATTTTTATTGCAGTTGCCACATTCTGTGGAGAGTCACCCAGCAATATCGTATGCGTTACATCGGAAGACCGCTTTGTTGAAATCTTCGCTTCGACATCAAACAGACGTTCTAATTGCCCTTGAAGTTCTGTCGCCGCAAATTGTTCCAGAGCATTACTCTTATTACCGACAACAATTTCCACTTGTTGAGCAGCAAACAGTTGCTGAGGTGAGAAACAGAACAGGGCGCACAACATCAAACCAAAAACTCGTGGATTGTAATTCATGACAAATATTCCTAACCCGGACAAACCGGTATCAGATAGGCGTTAGGTATTAGGCGATAGGAGGAAATAGAAGGTTGTGACGCATCTACGATTGACCCTCAATCTTGACTGCTTCTTACAGCATTTCATTGATTAAGAGCCTAACGACAACTTGATAAATCATTTTGCTTCTTTTGAAATGCAATACAGTTTATTTAGCGTGCGAATGTAAAGCCGACCGTTGGCGATTGCGGGGGTCGCAATACAACTTTCCTGCATGTCGTTCTTTTCG
>JAJRTM010000067.1 GCA_024278285.1 Planctomycetota bacterium | reverse complement strand
CCATTTTTGGGGTCTCCCTTTCGTTTTGCCAGTTCAGAAACCGGGGGCAGCGGCTTGGCATCTTTCGACGGAGGGAGCGGAAAACGTTTGTTGGCGAAATCGCGAATATTCTTTTGCGAAGCCGCATGCAGTACCGCAGCGATCGCCTGTTCGAGTGCTGAGTCAGCATTTCCCTTTTTGGTGAACTGCATCACGCGAGCCGTTCCGTTTTTGATGCGTCCCAATCCTTTAATCGCCGCTCGTCGAACATCGATGCTTATCTTATCACTTTCCATGACCGGTCCCAGCAATCCGATAATCGCATTCTCTCCCGAAAGCCCCAGCACTTGCGCCAGTTTAACCGCCTTGGTAGTCTCTTTCCCGCGAAGTGCCGTGTTGATTATCTTCCAATCCTTTTTTTGAATCAACACACGAATCGCATCGACTCCCAATTGAGAATCGGAATATTTCGCTGCGATGTTAAGTAACTCCGGGTATCGCTGCGAAAGTGAAAAGCGATTGACTGTTGAAACAAACGGTTCCGATTCCGGCTGCGAATCGAGCAGTTTCTCCAAGGCCGCTTTATATTGCGGATTCTTGAGGAAATCACTTCCGTTGAATCGTTTGATCGCCTCCGAAATAATAAAACCGACCCGCTTGGCATCTCCAGTCGGAGGATTGAATGCCAAGTCAGCAAGCAACTTCTGATCGACTTGCGGGGCGAAATCGAGCGAGCGAAAATAGCGAGGTAATTCATCAACATGCGTTTTGGGATCACGAATAATCTGCACTAGATATTCAGCCGTTTTTGAGCCGCGTGATCGCCAGATAATATCGCGACCAGCCGGCGTGTTCCAGTTGCCGTTATTTTGATTCATCCATTCTTGCAGGCAGTCGTCCCATCGCCCATCCGCTGCAATGCCGAGCGCCTCCAGATACCAGCGATCCTTTCCATCGTGCTGCATCGCAAGTGTTGTCCAGTATTGTGCAACAAATTGAATATGTTTTACTTCTCGCAAACCAACAAGTAGTTCTCGACGGACCGCAGGGGAAGGATCTTTGAAGTTGATCACGTCCATCACTTCTTCAGGGGAAATCACGTCCTTCAATTGACGAATTAAGCGAATCGCGGTGATGCGGATATCAGAATTCTTATCTTGAAGAGCGCTGCGAATCAGTTTCAGCTTACGGCTTTTATCGAAATCCAACTTCCCCAATGCCCATAAGGCTCGTGCGCGGTGTCGTTGATTTTTCGATTGATACAATTCCATCAAGGCAGCTTCCGACGAATCGCCTGCTTGATGCAATGCGGTCCAGCCCAGATATCGTGTTGCCAGATTCGGGCTTTTTAACGCCGCAATTGCTCCTGCGGTAGAAGACAAATCGACTTTCGGAACTTTGTAAGCTGCACCGGGGGGAGCAATGCGAAAAAGACGCCCACGGGTATCGTCTCCCATCGCGTGACCCCCAACGCCGGGATCATACCAGTCCGCAACAATCAACGAACCATCCGGAGCAATACAGACGTCGCTGGGACGAAACCATTTATCCCGGACACCAACAAGCATGGGAGATGCCGTTGCAATATAACCGGCACCAACCGGCTTGGTCAGATAAGCACGCACACCGTTCGGGCCTGCATCAGCATGGATAATTTGATTACGATAAATTGCGGGGAGCAAATCTCCTTCGTAAAACAAAATCCCGGTTGGCGAACCTGCCCCGGCCTGCGCCAAATTCGGGATCGTTCCCGGATCGTTTTGATGAAAATGCCTTAAACGAATTTCGGCGTGCTGACCGGTTCGTAGTTCCTTCCAACTCGCTCCTGTGAATTCATCTCGATAGCCATAATTCCCAAATTCCATCACATAGTTAATGCGTGTCCCGCCATTGCCATCGTCGTCATTATCACTTTGCCACAGTGACCCAAAAGAATCGACGCAAACTTCCCAGTTGTTGCGAAAATCCCAGCCGAGTGTTTCAAATTCAGAACCATCAACATTGCAACGAAAAACCATTCCTTCCTGATACGGCTTGCGGGAACTGTCAACGACATTTCCCATTTTGTCGATAATCGGTTTCCCGTTTTTATCTTTAATTTGTCCGCCCAAATTCCCAAAGTTGAAATAGAGTTTGCCATCCGGGCCAAAAACAGCCGCATGAATTCCGTGGTCATGCTCAGCCCCGCCGATGCCGGTAAACAAGATCTCTTTTCGGTCCGCTTTGTCATCTCCATCATCATCGATCAGAAAAAAAAGCTGCTCTTTATTGGAAATTAGAACCCGATTGCCGAGCAGGCAGATCCCGTGAGCCGAATCAACATCGTGTCCCTGATAAAATATTTTCGTTTTGTCTGCTTTCCCATCGCCATCGGTGTCTTCGAGAATGACAATGCGATCTCCCTTCACATTGCCGGGCGTTTCCTTGTTACGGAATTTGCGGTAATTAACTCCTTCGTTAACCCAAACCCGACCGCGAGCATCAATCTCTATATTCGTCGGATTGCGAAGCATTGGCTCCCCCGCAAACAAATCGACCTGCAATCCTTTTGCAACTTCAAGTTGACCCAGCGCATCGATCAGTTCGTGGCTTCCGACAGTTTTTTTATCTGCTTTGGTTTTCTGATCCGAAGAAGACTGCTTCTCTGATTTTATCTGTACTTCAGGCGATTGAAACTTCCAGTTTTTTCTGGGCGAATAATCCTGATTCTTTTTGAGTTCTTCAACCGTTGGCGTTGGTGATTGTATTCCTGTTTTCGGGACATCCATTTTCGCGGTCCAGCAGATCGCATTCAGCACGACTTTTCGGAAATCATCCTGTTGCCAGTTTTGATGAAAATGCCCGCCTGTAAAACCGAACCCGCGTCCCCCGCCTTCACGATCAAACGCCCAGGCAACGTGCTGTTTTTCTTTGCGAACCATTACCGCTTCACGTACAAACGGGTTCCCGGAATGCGGGCCATCTTT
>JAJRTM010000788.1 GCA_024278285.1 Planctomycetota bacterium | reverse complement strand
TCCTTTTGCGATCGGCGATGCGACCACTCTTACCGAAGCGGGTTACGTGGGCGAAGATGTCGAAAACCTGCTGCTGAAATTGTTGCACGCAGCCGATTTCGATATCGAAACAGCTCAACGCGGAATCATCTTCATTGATGAGATCGACAAGATTGGCAAGACGAGCCAAAATGTTTCGATCACCCGCGACGTTTCCGGCGAAGGCGTTCAACAATCGCTGTTGAAAATGCTCGAAGGAACCGTTGCCAATGTGCCTCCACAAGGGGGACGTAAACATCCCGAGCAACAGTATATTCAGGTTGACACCACCAACATCCTGTTCATCTGCGGCGGAACGTTCGTCGGCCTGGAAGATATTATTTCCAAGCGACTGGGTCGCAAAATGATCGGCTTCAATTCTACTCATATCGAAGAGCAGGAAAGACAGCGAGCCGAGATTTTGGCAGAAGCACAAGTCGATGATATTCTGGAATTCGGCCTGATCCCGGAATTACTCGGTCGATTGCCTCTGCTCAGTTCGCTGGCTCCGTTGTCTGAAGAAGACCTGGTCAAAATTATGACCGAGCCAAAAAATTCGATTGTCCGTCAGTTCCAGAAACTGTTCAGCATGGAAAATGCAACTCTCGAATTTGCAGACAACGCGTTGAAAGAAGTCGCCCGGCTCGCTTCTGAACGGCAGACCGGTGCCCGAAGTTTGCGGTCTGTTCTTGAAGGAGTTGTTTTCGATGTCTTGTACGACCTGCCAGACGTTGGCAACGGCAAGAAGTACATCATTACTCCCGAGATGGTCAGAGGCGAACAAACCATCCTCCCCATCGACGACTCCGCAGCAGCGTAAGCACCATTCGAGAACGATATTTTTCGAGTCTCAATTCAAAAAGGACAGCAACACAATTTGTTGCTGTCCTTTTTTGTATTACAACATGCTTTGCTATGGGTACCTCAGTCAATCCGTTCAGGATTGACTGAGTGCCGTCAGGCACCCAAGGCATTGAGGGCGAAGGGTTGAGAATCAAAATAAGCGTTGCTTGAAAATAAATTCCTCGGGTTGCTGGTCGCTTTTTCATCTAACAACAGTTCTGTGGTGAAAGTCCGCTTTTCAGATAATAGAATCCGAGAGATTTTCTGATAACCAACTATAACTGCACTTGGATATTAATTACAATCAAATCCTTCCGCTGTATTTTTCGTTTTATTCAGATTGTTTATTCTCATTTTTCAAAGGTGCATTTTAATGCCAGAGTTGGAACGAAAATGGTCTGCTTTTCCTGTGATATTCATGACTTTTGGATTTGTAACCGCAGTCGGGATTTTCTTTCTTCAGTTTTCGGCTTACAACCATTTTACAGACTGGCCCTCAATTTACGAACAATACAGCTATGAAACACCTGCAATTCTCCAGATACTTATCAACCAGAAACCTCTATTGCTTTATGCTCCCGCTCTATTAACAATCATCATCTTTGCTGTAGTATTGGTTGGATTGAGTCAAAAAAACAGAGGCATTAAACTGTTATTACTAATCGGGTCACTCGTCGCATTTTTGTTTCTCGTTTTTGCTCCGGTTTTGATCACATATAATCGCTGGGCCTATCTGGAGCCTGAAAGAAAAATATCAAAATCAATACTTATAGAGTTGGACGAAATTCCCGTTAGGAATTGTGCATTAGAATATGCTCAGATACTTTCCAGCGATGCAACAGAACACGAATTGTCGCAGGCTGCCCTCAAGCTGGAATACTTAGGGCTGAAACAACATTTTCATTCAGAAGAAAAGGTTGATCCCAGAGTAATACAACACCTTATCGAAATTTCAAATAACGTCACGAAAAGAATCCAGGCTCGGTTTCATTCTGCAAAGGCTTTACTCGTCCTGGAATGCCAGTCACCCGAATCTCAGCAAGCCATTCGCAAGGCAATTGAAACGACTGCAGCCGATCCTGAAAGTGAGCTAGGTTCTAATGCAAACACATTAATTCAGAATCATCCTTTTTTTCGGTAATGTAGCGTCCCTTGGACTGACTTCGGAAAATCTGTCTGGCTATGCCTGCCGTTTCGTTAACAGGGCCTTTGCAAACTCATCACTTACACCGGGTACCTCAGTCAATCCGTTCAGGCACCCGAGGCATTGAGAGCGAAGGGTTGAGAATCAAAATAAGCGTTGCTTGAAAATAATTCCTCGGGTTGCTGTCCTTTTTTTGTATTACAACATGCCCTGCTGCACAAACATAATAATTATGCGGCACCTTTACAAAGTCCACGCCTGGATGTTTCAGAGATGAAGTCGATCAACGGTTCTAATGCAGAAGAATAACCTTTGGCCAGCAAAATTTGCATCGCACTGGTGTGGGTCAATCCATCTCGGTACAAAATGCGAAACGCATCTTTCACTTCCCGCCGTTGGTCAGCATTATATCCTGCTCGTTTTAGCCCGATCAGATTTGTGGCGATAATGTTTCCCAGTTGGTCGGTCATCATGAAAGGAGGGACATCCTGTGTGATTTTCGATAGCCCACCGACCATTGCCAATGTTCCAATTCGACAAAACTGATGCACGCCCGCATTCCCGGAAATGATCGCTTTTTCACCAATATAAACGTGACCGCCAAGCAGGCTGCCGTTGGTGAGAACAACTTCTCTTTCCAGTTCGCAGTTATGTCCGACGTGAGCGTTACTCATTAAATAACAACCATCGCTAATAATCGTTGCGTTTCCTTCCCCAGTTGCCCGATGAACGGTTGCCCCTTCACGAATTTCAATATCATCACCAAGAATGCAGAAGGTTTGCTCTCCCTGATAAGCGGCGTCTTGCGGAATATCACCCACGATAACGTGCGAATGAAAATAGCATCGTTCACCGATGGTCGTATTCCCCATAATCATTGAAAAGGGGCCAATTTTAGTTTCTGCCCCGATTTTTACAGGCCCTTCAATAACGACATACGGACCAATCTGGACTGTGGGATCAATTTCCGCTTTGGGATCGATGACGGCGGTCGGATGAATAGACATGGCAAATTCCTAACAAGATTTGATTTTGGTGTCTGCGATCAGAATGAAACAGCCCAGTGTTGGACCGCTAAGGAATAGTCCCGAAATAAGTTCCCGGTTTATCGTAGGGTGCGTCGTGACGCACCAGCCTGTTCATGTGGTAAAAAAGGTGCGTCACGACGCACCCTGCAAATTGAATCCAATGAAATAGGGAAGTTATTTCAGGACTGTTCCTAACCCGGCATAGCCGGAACCAAACATGAAAATAAAAATAACCACAGAGACTCAGAGATCACTGAGAAAAATACTCACGCAAATGAGATTCGAATGAACGAATGAAACCACTTGAAATATTTTTCTTTTTCTTCTCTTCTTTTTTTGTTTTTCTTTGCGTCGCCGCGTCTTTGCGTGCAACTCTTTTTCAAAAGTCAGTCAGCTCTTTTTGCTTTTTCT
>JAJRTM010000787.1 GCA_024278285.1 Planctomycetota bacterium | reverse complement strand
GAGAAAACCGTTGGAAGGAACCTGGCGAAAAGAATACGCTCGGATGCTCATTCAATCTGGACAGATAGATGCCGCCCGCAAGCAGCTTGAAACAGCCCACCGAATGAGCCCAAATGATCGCAGCATAGAAGCAGCCTACCGAAACGTGCTTTCTCTGCGATCTGATAACGCAAAAGATTAACTGGACACAGGTAGAAACCCCAAGTGAAATCCCCGGGAAAAGTTATTTGATAAATTATTCGTTAAGTTGAAGGATAGCTTCTTGTAACAGCTCTGCATTTTTGAAGAATGAAGTTCTTAGCAGTAACCTACCTTTTTTACATCAGTGATCCGGCATCTACTGTGGCTTAATGTTGAACGAGTATTTGCGGGTCAAAATGTAAAACCATTGTTTTTGTGTAATTAAACATCATGGCTTGGTTTTTATCGATAGTATTTAGTTTTTTGTGCTCGATTGCACTCACTCCGCTGGTCGCGAAAGTTGCCCGGCGAGTTGGGTTGGTGGATCGACCTGATGGGCATCGAAAACTGCATGGTCGGGAAGTTGCTTTAGGCGGAGGAGTAGCCGTCCTGCTTTCGGTCTTAATTGTTATTATAGCTTCTGGTGCCTTCGTGCCTGCTGTGAGAAGCGCCTTGTTATATCGATGGCTGCCAATGGGAGCGGTTGCCCTAGCTGCATTCATCCTTTGTCTCATCGGCCTGGCTGATGACCGCTACGGAATTCGCGGCAGACAAAAATTACTCGGGCAAATTTTCGCCTGCGTTCTGGCTGTATCTGGCGGATCGATCATCGAAAAGTTTGTGCTGTTCGGGCATACCTGGGAACTGGGCATTTTTGCTTTTCCGATTACTTGTTTGTGGCTGCTCGCAATTATTAATGCGATGAATTTGATCGATGGAGCAGATGGTCTGGCTTCAACCGTTGGGATTGTCATCAGTATTGCTTTTGCGATTATGGCCCACATGCTAGGGCATCCGATGGAATCGCTGGTTGCCTGTATGCTGGCCGGGGCGTTGGGTGGTTTTCTTGTTTATAACAGACCACCTGCGATGATTTTTCTTGGTGATGCAGGGAGCATGACCATCGGATTATTACTGGGAGTGCTTGCCATTCGAAGCTCGCTCAAAGGCCCTGCAACAGTTGCAATAACTGCAGCGACTGCGATTTGGGCGATCGTCTTTTTCGATGTGCTGATGGCACTTGCCCGCAGAAAATTGACCGGCAGAAGCCTGTATACGGTGGATCGTGGTCATATTCATCACGTTTTGCAGAACCGCGGTTTTAGTCCGGGAAAAACAGTTCTCATCATCGGGCTGGCATGTATTATTTGTTCGGTGGGAGCATTAGTGAGTGTTGCCCTGAAAAGCGAAACGATTGCGATTATCAGCACGCTCACTGTATTGGGAGCATTTGTTGGCACAAGATTATTCGGTTTTCACGAATGCGATCTGTTTATCAGGCGGGTGAAATCATTTCTTCGTTCACTCTTAATGAAAATCCCACGTGGTCAGGATGATATTAGTGAGAAGGGTCAATCAGTTTGCTCCCGTTTTCAGGGAAACCGAGAATGGGAACTGTTATGGGATTCGCTCATTGAATACGCCGAGCGGTTTGAATTATCCAAGGTTCAACTCAACATCAGTTCTCCAGTAATCAGCGAAGAATACCACGCCGTCTGGAATAGTCACCACGAACAGGAGGATGAAAATTCCTGGAGCATGGATGTTCCCTTCTTCAGTGATGATAAACGAGTCGGATGCATGTCTCTTGTCGGGAAATCTCTAAAAGGAGAGTCGAATTTCCATTGGCTGGCAGACCTGGCAGAAGGCCTACATGCCTTCGAAATACAATTCAGTGAAATTATTGAGCGAGAATTGATCGAAGAACCAGAAGAAAGTGTATCGATGACAGAACCTCGGGTTGAAAGCGATACCATTACCGCAATATGAAATGTTCCTGGTTGCTTAACCGGGCACATTGGCATGTTGTGGGGAATAGATAGTTACCTCCCTCCCCACTTCCCAAGAAGTTTTATGGCACCCCATTGGCGATGGCAGGAACGTTCCAGCAAAGCGACTATCTGATAATACCGCCTATTTAGAAATGTAAAATTAAAGAAGAAGAGAAATCTGCAATTTGGGGATTTCATTCAGTTAATATTGAATGTAAGAGTTATGAAGAGGAAGAGATAAAAAAGGAGAGATTCTGCACACTGCAAGTTGATCATTTCTTGCGATGAGTTGGAATCGGCTCGTATACTGAATACTTGTGGAAGTGTAAGCAGAGAAAGGATATCTCGTAAGGTGCCAATGGATTGCAATAACAGGACGTTAAAAAACACAGAGCGTAAAGAAAAAATGGGTGTCACCCAGGGGAACGGAGTGCGCGCCGATTTAGCCAAAATGGAATTTTAAGCATGCCAATTCTTGATCAGGAAATAAATCTTTACCCTGCTGATTTACTGACAGCCTGCCCAGAACCATCAGATGCGAAATGGTGGGCGTTATACACGATGTCCCGGCAGGAAAAGCAGTTGATGCGGATGCTCGCTGCTCAAGAGGTTCCGTTTTACTCTCCGATTATCGAAAAAAAATATCGATCCCCTGCAGGACGCCAACGAACCAGCTTTGTCCCATTATTCGCCAATTATGTTTTCCTGTACGGCAACGAAGAAGCTCGCCATCTTGCGTTAACGACAAACACAATATCCCGCTGTCTGGAAGTAGAAGATGGGGATTCTCTTCGCTGCGACCTGCTTCAAATAGAAACGTTGATTACACTCGGGGAGCCGGTCAGTATTGAATCCCGCTTGCAGCCGGGAACAAAGGTGAGAGTAAAAAGTGGCCCAATGAAAGGGGCGTCAGGTACCGTCTTTCAGCGAAAAGGCGTTGACCGCCTGGTCATTTCGGTAAACTTTCTACAGCAGGGAGCTTCAGTCGAACTAAACGACTGGGAAGTTGAAGTTTGTGACTGATGATAATACCTGAATTATACTTTGACGTTTAATGGAGTTGGCAAGAATAATTGAATAATGCTCACTAAAGAATCATCTATCTTCGTTACCGGTCATAAAGGATTGGTGGGCTCTGCAATTATGCGGACCCTGCAATCGCGAGGCATTACCAGATTGCTGACCGCCAGTCGGGATGAGCTTGACTTGCGGGATCAATGGTCAGTTTCAAAATGGTTTGAAGAACACCGCCCTGATTATGTGATTCATGTTGCAGGAAAAGTGGGAGGCATCTGGGCTAACTCAAAATACCCTGCTGACTTTTTGTACGACAACATGTTGATTCACTCAACAGTGCTGCGAGCCGCCTGTGATTCAAAAGTGAAAAAACTACTCTATCTGGGAAGTTCGTGCATCTATCCGCGAGATTGTCCACAACCGATTAAAGAAGAATACTTGCTGACTGGGCCATTGGAGAAAACGAACTACGCTTATGCGATTGCAAAAATCGCAGGGCTACTTTCTTGCCAGGCGTACCGAGAACAATACGGCTGCCAGTTTATTTCTGCGATGCCTACAAACTTATACGGCCCCAACGATAATTTTCATCCCGAAAACTCTCACGTTCTCCCCGCTTTAATTCGACGATTCCACGAAGCAAAAATATCAAATTCAACTTCAGTAACCATCTGGGGGACCGGCACTCCATTAAGAGAGTTTCTGCATGTCGATGATCTTGCTGAAGCGTGTTTGTTCTTGATAGAGAACTACAACGAAGCAGATCCAATAAATATCGGCACCGGAATTGATCTAACAATTCGTGAACTGGCAGAAACAATTCGTGAACTGGTCTATCCCGATTGTTCGATCGATTTCGATACCACCAAGCCAGATGGAACGCCTCGCAAGCAACTCGATATTTCAAAACTAAAAGCACTCGGCTGGGAACCATCAATCAACTTGAAAGATGGCGTCAAACAAACTTACGAGTGGTACCAGAATTCAAACTGGAACAATAACGAAACAACGCAAATAACGGCAGAAGCCGAAGTCGCGGAAAAGAAGTAAGTGTTGATTGAGGGATGCTGACGCTATCTCAGTCCGGCTGATTTAAGAACTTGAAAAAGGATTGAACTGTGAAAATAACTGATCGACAATTTCCACCGAAAAATGGAAAAAAGGCACTCATCTTTGGGATCACCGGACAGGATGGTTCTTATCTCTCTGAGCTACTCATCGGTAAGGGCTATGAAGTTTGGGGGGTCGTCCGCCGATCTTCTTCTTTCAATACCGGGCGGATTGATCACATCTACCAAGACCCGCACGAGGAAGATGTTCGCTTGCATTTGACGTTTGGTGACCTGGCAGATTCCTCGTCAATCAATCGTGTTTTGAAAGTTGTTCGTCCTGACGAAATTTATAACCTGGGAGCACAATCACACGTAAAAGTTTCCTTTGAAATTCCTGAATACACTGGCGATGTAACAGGCTTGGGGGCGGTAAGAATTCTGGAAGGGATGCGAGATCTCGGTTTGGAGTCAAAGTTTTATCAGGCCTCTTCTTCTGAACTATATGGCAAAGTTCTCGAAACACCACAAACTGAAACAACCCCCTTCTACCCCCGCAGTCCCTATGCGGCTGCGAAAGCGTATGCGTTTCATATCACGCGAAATTACCGGGAATCGTACGGAATGTTTGCCGTCAACGGGATTCTGTTTAATCACGAATCTCCTCGCAGAGGGGAGACATTCGTAACCAGAAAGATCTCACGAGCAGTCGCTGCGATTTATCATGGCAAGCAGGAATGTTTGTTCCTCGGAAATGTTGACGCAAAACGGGATTGGGGATTTGCAGGAGATTACGTCGAAGCGATGCACCTGATGCTTCAAGTAGAAGTCCCCAAAGATTACGTCATCGCGACCGGCGAAACTCATTCCGTACGCGAATTCTGTGAACTTGCCTTTACCCATGTTGGCTTACCGCTCACATGGAACGGAACTGGCGTCGAAGAACAAGGAATCGGCCCCGATGGACAAGTTTTAATTCGAATTGATGAACGGTATTTCCGGCCAACAGAAGTTGATTTGCTCTTGGGAGACAGCACCAAAGCACAACAGGAATTGAACTGGGAATTAAAAGTTGGCTTCCCGGAACTGGTCCGCATGATGGTCGATGCCGATGTCGAAACACTCATGAGCAGCTCAAAAGCATTCACCCTCAGCGAAGTCTAACAAAACAAACAACTGCCCCTCCTGTCAACTGAATACTGAATACTGAATACTGAATACTGAATACTGAATACTGAATACTGAATACTGAATACTGAATACTGAATACTGAATACTGAATACTGTCAACTACTTTCATGAACCGACCGCGTCTCCTGTTTTTGAAT
>JAJRTM010000786.1 GCA_024278285.1 Planctomycetota bacterium | reverse complement strand
GTCACCGACCGCATGCCCCTGGGAGTGAAGCCGCAGTTAGCTCCGATTTCTTCCATCATGGGGCAAATTATTATGATGGGTATGTGGAGTGAAGGAGGGAAAACGTCTCCTTTAGAAGTGCGAACTCTAGCCGACTGGGCGGTACGGCAACGCTTATTGACCATTCCGGGAGTTTCGCAGGTGTTTGTCATTGGCGGGGGAAGAATGCAGTTCCAGGTGCTGGTCGATCCCGATTTAATGTTGAAATATGGGCTGACGATCCATCAGGTAAGAAAGGCATGCGAAGATAGTAACGAAAATGCAACCGGGGGTTACCTTGATGACCAGGGCCCGAATGAATTTCTGGTCCGTTCGCTGGGGCGAGTACAAACGATTGCAGATCTGGAAAAAGTTGTCATCACGATGCGCAATGGCAGACCGATCGTACTTTCGCAGGTTGCGAAAGTGATTAAAGGTCCGCAGGTAAAACGAGGAGACAGTTCTGCTTACGTGAAGGAAGAGAATGGAGAATTTACCGGAGGCCCCGCTGTTATTCTCACCATTAACAAGCAGCCAAATGCAGATACCAGAGAAGTAACAGAAATGGTCGCGCAAGCAATAAAAGAACTGATGCCTTCGCTGCCGGACGATATTCGCGTTGAAACCGAGCTTTATTCTCAAAAAGCTTTTATTGATCGAGCCATCGATAACGTCGTCGAAGCACTGCGGGATGGAGGAGTTCTGGTTGTTATTATTCTGTTTCTGTTCTTAATGAATTTTCGTACCACTTTTATCACCTTGACCGCGATTCCACTTTCCATTGCAACAACAGCGCTGGTCTTCACCGCGCTCGGAATTACCATCAATACGATGACACTGGGAGGTCTCGCGGTTGCGATTGGTGAACTGGTGGACGATGCGATTGTCGATGTCGAAAATATCTTCAGGCGATTAGGAGAAAACAGATTTGCGAAGAAACCGAAGCATCCACTGCTGGTCGTCTTCCGGGCAAGTTGTGAAATTCGAAACTCCATCGTTTTTGGAACGATGATTGTTGTCTTAGTCTTTATGCCCTTGTTTGCTCTTTCCGGGATGGAAGGGCGATTATTCGCCCCGTTGGGAGTTGCGTACATCGTTTCGATTCTTTCATCGCTGGTTGTTTCACTTACTTTGACCCCCGTGCTTTCGTATTGGCTGCTCGGGAATAAAATTGGGATGCCTCAACCGGGAGACAAAGCGGGCGATTCCGCTGCGGATCATCATAAAGATGGCCCTCTTTTACGATTATTGAAATGGGGAGCGGGGCATGTGATTGGGTTCAGTATTCGATATTCCAATGTGATGTTGATGATGGGAATAACCGGAGTTTTGATTGCAGCGATGGCGTTGATGCAGTTGGAGAAAGACTTTCTACCGCCGTTTAACGAAGGAGTGGCCCAGTTGAATGTGGTGCTGCCTCCAGGAACATCGCTGAAAAAATCAAACGAAATTGCAGAAACCGTGATGCAGCGGTTAATGAAAATTGAAGGGATGTCCGCTTTTTCAAGACGAACCGGACGGGCAGAACTGGATGAACATGCAGAAGGGGTTAACGTTTCTGAATTTATCATCAGTTTCGATGAGGAATCGGGGCGGGGCCGCGAGGAAGTTCTCGATGAAATTCGTGAAGCGA
Organism: Planctomycetota bacterium; assembly: GCA_024278285.1. Taxonomy (GTDB): domain Bacteria; phylum Planctomycetota; class Planctomycetia; order Planctomycetales; family Planctomycetaceae; genus Rubinisphaera. The sequence goes on along the minus strand of JAJRTM010000786.1, from coordinate 5,880 downwards.
TGGCTGATATCCCCGGCATTGTCACTACGGTAGAACAGCCGTTGGCCCATTTAATTTCGCACATGATTTCCGGAGTGAAAGCCCAGGTTGGAATTAAAATTTATGGCGAAGATTTAACCGTTCTGCGAAACAAAGCCAAAGAAATGGCTGCCAAGATGAGGACCGTCAAAGGAGTGACCGACCTGATGGTGGAACCGCAGGTGGAAATCCCACAGCTTCAAATTCGATTGGATCGAGACAAGCTGGAACAGTACGGAATGACTCCCGTGTACGTGAACGACTACATCGAAACAGCGATGAAGGGACAAGTTGTTTCGCAAATTCTTCTGGGGCAACGGACATTCGACTTACTCATTCGGATGGATGAAGATTACCGGGAAAACCTGGAAGCATTGAAACGACTTTCCATCGATCTGCCCAGCGGCGGGACGACGCCACTTTCATCGGTCGCCGAGATTCGAAAATCGAGTGGTCCGAATACGATCAATCGGGAAAAAGTACAGAAACGAATTGTCGTTCAATGTAATGTCAGCGGACGCGGCCTGGTCGATGTCGTCAAAGAAATTCAGGAAAAACAGGCACCGATAAGAGACTCGCTGCCGCCTGGTTATTTTGTTGAATACAGCGGTCAGTTTGAAAGTCAGCAGAGGGCTTCTAAAGTGATTGGGATTCTATTTGCGATTTCAATGCTGGGCGTTTTCATGGTGTTGTACACGATGTTCCGCTCGGCCAACTTTTCGTTACAGGTGATGGCTGCACTGCCGATGGCGTTTATTGGTTCTGTCGCGGCCTTGATCATCACCGGGCAAACGCTGACCATTGCTGCGATGGTCGGGTTCATTTCGCTGGGGGGAATTGCTTCGCGAAATGGAATTCTGCTACTGAATCATTACCTGCATCTTGTCAAGCATGAAGGCGAAACGTGGTCGAAAGAAATGATTGTGCGAGCCGGGCAAGAGCGGCTGGCACCGGTGTTGATGACCGCGCTGACTTCGGGTATCGGACTGGTTCCGTTGGCGATGGCGGCTGGAGAACCGGGAAAGGAAATCCTCTACCCGGTGGCAACCGTCATCATCGGAGGACTGCTGACAAGTACCGTCCTTGAATTTTTTGTACGTCCTGCCCTGTTCTGGACTTTCGGTCTTTCTGCAGGAGAACGAATTGTACAACTCTCATCAACCGAAGTGGAGTTAATTGAAGAGAGCGAAGAGGAAGGTCACGAATCGTAAACCGGGATGTAGCTGGGTAGGGTGTGCTGTGCACACCAATTGTGGCCCACGCTAGAGAACGCACATTGCCATCGTAGGACACATAACTCTTCAAGCGTGGTACGCACAGCGGACCCTACCCTCGCCAGACGGTGGAAATCGGGTAAAGAACTGTAACACGGAAATTTTCAACAAGGAAAGAAAGTAAGACGATGAACAAGAACAGAATGGCATTTTGGCTTTGCAGCTTGAGTTTGGCTCTATTTTTAGGTTGCGGCAATTCGGGGGGCGATGGCGACGCGGGAGGCGGAGCAAAAGAAAATGCTGCTGAAGGAGAGCATCATGAAGGAGACGGACACGACCACGGTGGAGATGGTCACGATCACGCCGGTCACGATCATCCTTCGCATGGTCCGCACGATGGCGATTTAGTCGAACTCGGAAAAGAAGAATTCCATGCAGAAGTCGTGCACAATCACGATGCAGGGAGTGTCACTATTTACATTCTCGATTCTGCAGCAAAGAAAGCCGTTGCGATTGAAGCCAAGCAGGTTGTTGTGAATCTCAAGCATGAAGGTAAAGGAGAGCAATTCACGTTGGCTGCTTCACCCGATGCAGGAGAAGCAGAAGGTGCTTCATCTCGCTTCGTTTCTACGGATAAAGAATTCGCAGAAGAACTGGATCACGATCACGGCGATGCAACTTTGGTCGTGACCATTAAAGGAAAACAGTATCGCGGAAAAATCAGCCACGGACATGAAGGCCACGATCACTAACACTGATTTATAATCGATTTCCGGGTATCCCGACCATCTTTGATGGTCGGGATACCGCAGGTTCGAGCCACAAACAGATCTCATCCCGAAATTTTAATAATGGCTACTGGTCAACAGTAAAAATCACTGAACGGTCTGCATTGGCTGCTTTACGGTAAAAAGCTCGCAGGTCCTGGAAGTTTTCCCAGGTATATTCAAAATCCTCGTTCGATAATTCCATGCCATAGTCACTTGCATCAATCGCATCGTATTTTTTACGAAAATCAACTTCCGTAAACTTCTCTATTGCATTGGCAACCGATTTTACCTTCTTTTTATCAACAAAGGAAATAATATAATCGTCTTCGTAATGCATTGGTGTACCGCCAAGCACGCACCAATGTAAAGGTGTTGTATCATCAAACGAAAGAAAACCATCTGTGAGGCAGCGATGAATTGCATCCCAGGCTTTATCTGTTTCGCACAACCATTCATGATCCCAACGATCTTCAATCTCTTCCTGAATATATTCAACCACATTTCCCTGAGATTTCGCCAGGTCAGCCAACTTTATTTGCTCTTCATCAGAAAGAGCAAAATGAACTCCTCGACTTGCCATCACAGATTCCTTTTCTTTACCAGTAGTAGCATTTGCTTAGCATCTTGACGCTGTTGCACTTCTCGATCAATGCGATTTATGTAATTGTTCAAATGATACCAAGAATTGAAGAGGCAGCAGTCATTGGACAGGTTCTCAGGCGGACAAATTCTTCAATTTGACAGAAACTTTTCCAGACTTCAAACAAGAGTAGATTTAACAGGGGAATCTACGTACTCTGATAGAAACATCTTTTGATTGCACGACTTCTAACGGATATTTTCAAAATATGGCTGCACGAAAATTGACAGTGGTAATTTCTCAATCACAGAGTAAAAACCCCCAGCAAAAACAACTGGAGCAAGAACTTGCTGCCCGTCTGCTGATGGAGGCAACCATCGAAGTGGGGGTCGTGCCTCACTTGTATGATATGCACGCTGACCATACCGGGATGCTGTTTCTCAAATCGATCCCTGGCGATTTCGTGGTCCTTTCCTGGCTTTACCCACGAGCCATCCGCTGGACACTGCATCGGCAGGGAATTGCAGGAAAAGAGGGGCAGTCACTTTTAATTGATGACAACGATGAAAAAGAACAAGCCGAACAGGAATCTGCCAGCGAAGCGAATAGCCAAAAGGGGGCAGGTATCGGAACGCTTCCCAATCGGTTTTTGTATTGTATCGACTTAAAAGTCAGTAGCGAGGTCGATGATTACATCGAAGAAATAAAACGGATTGCCCAGGAGCAGGCAGTGGAAACGGTTGAGTTAACCGACTGGAATAATGGAAACTCAAAACCGGAACAAACGCAACAATATTTACTTGCAGAAGATCCTCAAAACGGTCAAGATTCTCAAAGTAGTAAGGAAAAAAATCAGACGCCGCCCGAACCGGTCAAGCGGCGGTGGTATCCGGTGATTGATTACGCGCGTTGCACGAATTGCCTGGAGTGCATCGACTTTTGCCTGTTTGGCGTTTACGGCGTAAGCGGTCAGGATTTGATTCTTGTCGAAACGCAGGACAACTGCAAAAAAGGATGCCCGGCTTGCAGTCGTGTCTGTCCTGAAAATGCGATTCTGTTTCCCGGACATAAATCATCAGCTATCGCGGGTGCAGAAGGCGAAATTGCAGGATTCAAAATCGATCTTTCCAAATTGTTCGGAGCAGAATCCTCCATCGATCTGGCTGTCAAAGAACGAGACCGCGAACTGGTTGCTGAAGGACGCACCGCGGTCGGGAAAAATATCGGCTTACCCAAACGCAGAGACAAACAAACATCCAGCTCACGAAATCACCTGGACGATTTAATCGACAGCCTCGACGAAATGCCTTTGTGACACATCAACCATCGTACGCAGCACGGCTCACAGAGCCGTGGCACACGAAGCTATTCTTTCGCGGTTGCGGGTTCCGTTTCTGCTTTCTTGGACTCTGTTTCTTCTGAATCCTTCACAGAGGCTTCTTTTTTTTCTGGAGTTGCTACTTTTTCTGTTACTTCTTCTGTGGCATCCTCTGATTTGGGAGCCGCTTTTTCTTCTGATGAATCGGTACCATCATCTGTTCTGTCACCCGTTCCTTCCAACAGGGCGGCGATCATTGCTTTTTTTCTTCCGTCTTCGCAGCAGGTTTCTTTTTTTGCAACAGCATCTGCTTCAGCGGTAAGTGGGCAAGAACCTTCCTGGCTAGCCGCCTGTGCTTCCGTCATTTCTGCCATCATTGCGGGACAGCAACCATGCGCCTCTGTGTCTTGGAAAGCTCCGTCCAGGGAAGTTGATGCTAAATGGTTTGCTTCCGCCTGAAGTCCGAATGCGTCCTTGAAGTCTTCCTTATTGGCATAACCCCAGCCACCTGCATAAAGTAAGCCTGCAAACACAAAGAAAAGTTTTGTCTTCATTCCGCTACGTCGAACGGGACCATTTGCCGGATCAATTTGCTCAGCAGCTTCGATTTCTCCGGGAACCATATTCGGGGCAGCCTCGAAACCATCACCATCGTGATTCATCTCATTTTCTTGTGTCATCGCTTCACTCCAGGTTTACGAACAGAAGGGTAAGGGGACGCTGTACTATCGATATTTACTTCGCTTTTTTATCGCATGCTCATCCAAACAAAACAGTTGCACATGGTACGTCATATTATCATTTTCCGCTAAAAGGAATTTGTGAAACAGTGAATTATTTCACAAATCAGATAAAAAAATAACAAAAGCGATAATTTTCTCCAGAAGTTTTCTTTGGTTGCTCCAAGTCATTTCTCATCAATGCTGAAAAACTTAACTTGTATCGAGTGAAGAAGTTACAGATTCCTCAAGCCAGACTGGGCCATCAGTTTACTGGTTGCTTCGTACGCTTCTCGCACCCAGTCTTCGATGCTGTCCGGATTGGGAGAAAATTCGAGTTCGAGGGAAATTGTTCCTTCGATATTTAGTTTTTTCAATTCTTGCAGGTAAGCCGGGAAATCGACAACGCCTCTTCCGGGGGGCAAATCGCCATGTACTTTTCCATCGCAATCTGAAATATGTACGTGAATCGCCTTGCCGTTCAGCTTCTGTAATTGCGCTGGTTCCAGATTAGCCAGCAGCAAGTGAGAAATATCGATATTCGCCTGCAATGCAGGATGGTCAACTTCATCGATGAACTTCACCATCGCATCGACACTGTCCAGAAGCGAAAGCGGAAACGGTTCGAGTTCCATCGCAATTTTCAAATTTAGCCGGTCCGCGTATTCTGCCAGCTCCCTGCAGGCATCAACACCCAGTTGCCATTGTTCAGCCGGGGGGATCACTTCACGGTTCCAGATATATTCACCCAGCACCAGCAATAAATTCTCGGCTTCGTATTCGTAACATAAATCAAGATAAGCTTTCACTCGTTCAAGATGGAAATTTCGCACACTGGAGTTGAAATCAATCAGACCCGCTGCGACACAACAAACCGAAATAATGGGCAAATCCAATCGATCACATTCTCGTTTAACCAGTTGTCGCTCACGAATATCAATCGAAAGGGGATCGGTAAAAATATCGATACAGTCGAAGCCCAGTTCTTTCGTTTTCTGAATTCCCCAGGCCGTCTCCCGTCCCGCCTGTGCCCAGGCAGAGTTGATCAATCCTAATTTCATTGACGTTTTCCAATAAAGATATTTATATTACTAAGGGGCGTTCAACAGATCCTGCACGAAGACAGATCATTCGTTTAACGGCAATACCGTTCAATTATTCATAACTACTGTCTGTGCAAAGGTTTTCTTCAATGGGGGACGCTTTCTGTGTTCGGGGCGGCATTTGTTCCAGCGGGACATTTTTCGTTTGATCACTCGCG
>JAJRTM010000785.1 GCA_024278285.1 Planctomycetota bacterium | reverse complement strand
GGAAACAGGCGAGCCCGTGCGGCGTGTCATTACCGCAGCAGCGATTGGCACCCGCTGGATGGACATGAACATGGAACGCAGCATGAAAGACGACAAAAAGCTCGACAAGCTTGGCTTCACCAAATACGAAAAAATGGGGAATGGGAAATACGAAAAGAAATTCGGCAAAGGCCCCAGCATTATTTCTAAAGATGATTGATGTTCAAGCAAAAATAAAGCCCTGGCATGACTCTTTAATAGAGTCTTTTAATCATTCAGAAGTCACATCACATGCTCAACAGAACAATGAATCGACGACTTTTCCTGAAAGCATCATCCCTTGGCATGGGGGCATACACGCTGCCGGCGTTTGCGGAAAAGGTGAAGATCGTTTCCGGGTTGCCCAAGCGGACTGCCATTGAATTTCTGGATCCTCGAACTGTTGAGCACACCTATTTTCTTGACCGAAAAGTGACGCCTGTTAAGAAATACGGAAAGAATCCGGTGTTGGCAGATTGCCACTCAGCACAAACTGTCATCAAATCGAGTGATGGACAGCTTCGGATGTGGTATCTGACCCGTAGAAAAATTCCTGGATATCAAGGCTCCGCCCGCGAGTATGTTGTTCGCTATGCTGAATCTACTGATGGCCTGAAATGGGTATTGCCAGAGCTTGGCCTCAAGGAATTTGATGGTAGTCGAAAAAACAATATTCTGTTTACCGCCAACGATACCGATGTAACCGGTCGCTAGATGTGCAATCGTTATGGCATCGACGGTTTCTGCGTGATCGACCACGATCAGACACCTTCGCCTCACGCGCGTGGTCGCTTCACAGCTCTGTTTCATCCCTACGGAGGAATCTGTGCAGCCCATTCTGACGATGGCCTGCGATGGACTGCCTATCCGGAAAATCCTGTCTTTCAGCCCCGGGGATCAGACACCTACAATAATTTCCTGTTTGATACCGGAATTGGGCGCTACGTTCTGTACCACCGACCGCACCCAAACATACACGCCGGGTTTGCGAGAGCGAACCGTTTGGTTGCCCGTGTCGAAAGTGATGATCTAATTCACTGGGACAACGCCCGATGTGTTTTGGATACCGATGCGCGCGATGCTCCCGGATTCAGCAAAGTTAACAAGGCGCGCGGTCGCGATATTCAGTTTTACGGAATGTCAGTATCACAGCACCAGAATATTTACGTAGGACTGGCAAATTTGCTTAATGAACTGACCGGGCAAATGGATGTGCGTCTTGTCTACAGCTTTGATGGAATCGATTGGCGGCGCGATCCTGAAGAAAAGCCTTTCATTTCAATCACCCCCGACTCCTGGGATTGCGGGAACATCGGTTTTGTGTCGGCAAGCTGTCCGTTGCGTATGGGAGACGATCTTTATTTCTACTATGGTGCCACCAACATGACCCATAATTATAAAATCATGAACAAAGAAAAGAGCCTCAAGATGCGACTGGGGCTTGGGATTGTGAAAAGAGGCCGACTGGTCGGATATCATGCAGGCGAAGTGGAAGGGGAACTTCTTACCCGACCATTCCTGTTGGATAAGCCTCGACTGACACTCAACGCGGATGCTGTAAAAGGAGAGATTAAAGTTGCCCTGACGGGTGAAGACGGAACACCTATTCCCGGATTTTCGATGAAACAAGCTGAGCCGATCCGAAAAAATGATTTAGAGATCCCGCTACGATGGAAGGGGGGAGCCAACCTTGGAAATCTTACTGGACGACAGGTCCGCCTCCGCATTGCCGCCCGCAATGCAACACTGTTCGGACTGGATACAGCTGATGAATAGCGATGAAATGGAATAAGCGTATTTATTCAACAATCTCCTCTTGGACGGAGGGGAGACATTCTTGTCTGCGTACAGCACAGCATGCTAGCGAAACAGGCAGGAAGTCTGTGCTCCTTTTGAATAAAAAGAGGTTCCCTGATATTTTTTCGTTGAATTGCAAGCCTTCATTGTTCAGCCTGCCTTCGCAGTCGCCTTCGGCTTGCCGTTACACGATTTTTCTTCACGGTGAACATGATAAAAGTTCTCGCACAGGCCTCTTGTTGACTCTGCCAACTCAGATTACAAAAACAAGCTTTATTCGATGAAGTGAGATCTTAACTCTCGGAAGATGTGACGGGCGCGGTGGAGGAATATTTCGCGATTGCCGGGGACTCCCACGGGAGTGATTTTTATGTTCAACCTTCTTTTGGGAGACTTCTGTGTCGAGGGGCGCAAGGCATCGCTGGCATCGATATCGATACGAACCGGCTGTCGCTTTGCTTTCTTCCCCCACTTGATGAAAAGCCCTTCCCGTCCCACCTGAATGACTGCTTTCCCTTTTTCGATGCTGATCAGGCGGGCTTTGTTTTCCTGAACAAACCCCTTCATTTTTATCACCAGAATTGCTTCGTGTAACATGCAGTGCATATCAGCGATGAAGACTAAATCGTCGTCAGTTTTATTTTTATCGACAGGTTTACTTGTATCGATCTCTTCTCTTTCAAGTGCAGTTGTACGATTTCGTCCTTCCCGTTTTGATTGGTACAAAGCCTTGTCCGATCTTTTCAGCAGGCTTCCTAAAGAATCACTTGGTTCAGAGACGGCAACTCCAAAGGAAGAGGTAATTGAAAGAGAAGGCACGCTATCAAACTTCAGCTTGGCAATTTCCAGCCGAAAGCGTTCTGCACGACCAGCAGCTTGCATCAATTGAAGTTCGGGACAGATAATCACAAACTCTTCGCCGCCATACCGGGCGACAAATTCACTGGAGTAGGCTTCACGCTGCAACAACCTGGCCAGTTTGATGAGAACCTCATCGCCAACCGCGTGACCATAGGTGTCGTTGATGTTTTTGAAATGATCGATATCTAAATAGATGGCAGAAAAGAGACTGCCTTGCGGGTCTGCCTTGAACTTCTCCATAATCGTTGAAAGCTGGTTTTCTAACTCGCCCCGATTGGCGACGCCTGTGAGTGCATCCCGACTTGCCTGTAACGCAAGTTCACGATATTGCGTGCTTTGTTGCTGGTTGCGATTTTTGTATTTACAGAACTCAGCTATCCCTTGAAATTGATTGTGGAAATCGATCAAAGGCAATGTCTGCAATTCAACATCGGCCCACTTCCCCGTACTGCCCGGAAGTTTGACATTCAACGTGGAACTACGCTTTGTCGTTATTGCCTGCTCATAAGGAGACGCCCCTTCCGGAAAATTTTCTTCAAAAGGATCCGCTATCGGAAACGATTCTGGCGACCAATACTGAGGCATGGGGTCTTGTTCGTTCTGACCATAAAGAGATTGAACACCCCGAGAGAGCAGAACAATTTCTCGATTCTGATCAGTAATTAAAACTCCATCGAAAGAAGATTCCAGAGAATACAAATCGGCAAATACATTGCAAAGCGAAGCAGTCGCCAGTGAGCCTTCTATTTCGCTTTGTGTTTCGTTTGCCTTTTGCTGATCTGATGCGGCTTGGATTTGAGCCAGTATTTCCGGCTGGAGCCAGCGAATTAACGCTGTGACCATACTCGAGTCAAACTGCTTTCCAGCCTGTTCGTTGAAGTAGTCGATAATTTCCTGATGCGTGAATGCCCGCCTGTAAACCTGGTCACGAGAAAGAGATTCGTAAACATCTGCAACAGCGAGCAATCTGCCGGCCAACGAAAGTTCCTGCCCCAGTTCACGTGTTTGATCTTCGAGAAAAGAGTAGTGCATTCGCGATTCAATAATCGCTTGCCTTAATTCTGGCTGGACGTGGCAAATCTGAAGAATATCATTTGCGATTTCCGTCCCCAAGGCCATCAGCGAAGTTTCATCCCCAGTGAATTGCCCCGGTTTATAAAGGATATGATCAGGAATACCAATTTTGCCAATATCGTGAAGCAGTGCAGCTACTTCCAGAAGATGAACCGTTTCTTCATTCCAGTATAAATGGCGTGCCAGCCCAACAGCCAGTTGTCCGACGCGTTGCGAATGCAAAAAAGTATTTTCATCACGATAACGAAGTGCCGTCACCAAGTCTCGCAGAATTGATCGTGGCATGACGCTGTCTGCATCCTGCTCATGCAGTTTTTTTGCTCGTTGATACAACTCGACAATCGCCAATAACCCACGCGAAGTCGCTGCGATTGCAGCAGGAGCAACCGTTGTGTCAGTAATAGATGGTTTTTCAATAGCTTCAACGATCATTGAACCCATTCCTTGAATGACTTGTTATAGTCAGCAATACATTTTTGTTTTCATCGATTTATTTGTGCATCACTTTGAGCATCACACAGACAAATCATTTTTGACTGGAATCTGGAAGATGAGAAAACCTAGCTCACCGGGAGTAAGTTGCAAATGGTGAGTAAAAGAATCCAAAAGGAATAGGAAGGTTGCGCCAATCATGACGATTAGCCGCATTGCTACGCCCAAGCTATAACTGTCGTATCTTTGATCCGTAGGATGGCTCGCTTGATTGTTTAACGGCAAGCCGAAGGCGACTGCGTAAGTGGGCTGGATAATGAAGGCTTGCTGCTCAACGAAACAGTATCAATCGTGTCAGGTAAAATGCCGGGCAGTTAAATTTCTTGAATGGGCATTGT
>JAJRTM010000784.1 GCA_024278285.1 Planctomycetota bacterium | reverse complement strand
GCGTTATTCGCTTTAAGTTAGCTTTGAACATGGTTTAATGTAATGAAACGTCTGAAAAGGCCTGTTTCAAAATAGTGAAAACATACTGAACACGACATTTTGTTTAATAAATCAACAAGCCCTAACACCCCCGGCTCGCCTTTTAATACATTATCTTATTTACTGAATTTGAACAGACTTTATGACAACACTTCGTATTGCAGTTCGTGCTTTGTTGAAGAATAAAATGCGAGCCATTTTGACTGTGCTTGGCGTAGTGATCGGCATCGCTGCGGTGACGACGATGGTCTCGATTGGTCAAAGTGCGGGGCAGTTGATTCAGAATCAATTTCAGGCGTTGGGGACAAACGTCATTGTGGTGATGCCCAAACGGAGCCGGCGAGGAGGCGTTCGCCAGGGGAATATGCCATCGCTCACTGCAGAAGATTGTCACGCGATTGCTGAGGATTGCCCTTCTGTGCTGGCAGCTTCCCCTTTGATTGCAGCCGGGGGACAAGTGATTCATGGGAATGATAACTGGAACCCGAAAGAGATGTTTGGCGTTGGTCCCGATTACTTAATGGTTCGCAACTGGGAACTGCGTTTAGGAGGATTTTTCGCTGAGCGGGATGTCCACGCGGCAGAAAAAGTTTGCGTGATTGGCCAAACCATTGCAGAAAAACTGTTTCAAACAACCAATCCAATCGGAGAAACGATTCGTATTCGTAACATTCCATTTCGAGTCGTGGGAGTGCTTGTCGCCAAGGGGGCCAACATTGTTGGGGATGATCAGGATGATGTATTGTTGATGCCGTACACAACGGTTCGCAAACGAATTTATGGTTCGAATTTCAAAAATGTGCATGCGATAATGATCTCCGCCAGATCGGTGGGGCAGATGGCGGAAGCAGAAGAAGAAATTCGTTCTATTCTGGCGGACAGGCATCGAATTTCCGCAGGGCAACCGACAGATTTCCAGGTTCAAAACACAACTGAAATCGCAAACGTTCTCGGAATAATTACCGGCACGATGACGGCGATGCTGGCTTCAATCGCGGGTATTTCTTTGATTGTCGGGGGTGTCGGCATTATGAATATCATGCTGGTTTCGGTGACCGAGCGGACCAGAGAAATTGGAATCCGCATGGCTGTAGGAGCAACAGGCAAAGATATTTTGCTTCAATTTCTGGTGGAATCGGTGCTGCTTTCAACGATTGGTGGAGTGATTGGGCTCGGTTTGGGAATTGCAGGTTCAGCCGGGATTGTGATGGCGATTAACAGTTTTTCGACGGACGTGCAATGGCCCGTTGTCATTTCCATCCCGGCGGCAATCACTGCAATTTTATTTGCGGGTGGCGTTGGTATCTTCTTCGGTTTTTATCCTGCGAGGCAGGCGAGTCGTCTCGACCCTATCGACGCTTTGCGGTATGAATAACGGCAACACTTCATCTGCCCGGTTTCGATTCTTTTGCGATATCTCAGGTAATACAATTTCATTCGCAGGTTTATCCCACGGGAATGGAAGCATGCTTGTTTTTTGAACCGGTTCCTCCAGGTCGAAAGAATTTTCTGCGGGTTCGTCGCCAGCGGGATAACGCTCACTATTTTCTGTCGGAATCATACTGCTCGGGTAACTGGCATCGCGACCCAATCTGACCGGACCGATAAATCGCATTCGTTCCTGCACAAATCGGACGCCATGCGCTTCGAGAATGGTCCCGGTTTGACGTTCCAGGTTAGACAGTTCGATATTGTATTGTGTCAACGACTGAGCCTGTGAACTGACCGAATTCCCCCAGGAAGCAATTGCCTGCAAGACATTCAGGATGATCACCAAGTTAGCTTTTTCTGCACTCAGTTGACGATCCAGATTTATTTGAGCCGCCTCTCGGGTAATGGTAAAGGCATCGTGCTGTTCATAAAATTGATCCAGGTTCCGCACCGTCAACGCCAGTTGATGCACGGCGTTATGCAATCCCTGATCGAGATTCGCCTGATCTCTTTTAACAATCAATTCCTGTTGCCGAACTGTTGCCCGCGCCTGCCTTAATCCGAGTGGGACAGAGAAATTCACACCAATCGACCAGTCTGCAAACTCTCCCCCGTTTGTGGAGATGTAAGTTCCCGCGGGAGTCCGTCCGCGAAGTCCATCCCAGCGGTAGGAAGCAACCGCATCAAGACGAGGCAGCGCATTATTCTGGGCAGAAATCACTCGCTGTTGATCTGCTTCGAGGATCAGTTTCAGCTCGATTAAATCCGGGCGATACGTTTCCGCCAAGCCGACAAGTTCTTCCCAATGAAACTGAATGCGCTCCCTGTGCGGCGGCGTTATCGGTATCACTTCCCCCACTTCGGTAGGAGAAATTCCCAGGATATTCAGTAACGCTGCTTCTCTTTGCAGGACATTACTTTTTGCGGTAATTAACGAAGCTCGAAAATTGGCATAGGAAACTTTTGCCTGCGCGACATCTGCAATATTAGCGAAGCCATGCTTCAATCTCGCTTCTTCTCGTTGAACAACAAATTCACTTTGCTTAACTTGTTGCTCACGAGCCCAGCGATCTGTTCTTGCAAAGACCAGATTCCAGTACGCTTCGATCACTCCACGCGTTAAATTCTGTACGGAATCTTTCAGTTGAAAGAAGGAGCGCTCGGTATCGATTCCTGCAATTAAAACCGGTGCAAGATTCGGTCCGATCCCGCCTCCCTGTAACAACGGCTGCACATAACTCAATTCTGAAAAATGATTCACCTGCGGATTAAGCGGGAATATACCCTGATCGATATCGCTGCGAGTCGCCCCAAAGCGGAGTGTTGAAGTCCCTCCGTTCGGATTTACTTTGCTGATCGAACCATCCAGAATATAGGTATCGTTTTCGGAACCAACAATTTGCGCACCCGGCGGCGCCCCACTAAAGGCACCGCGAGGCGTCTCGTTTAAGCCGAGTGTATTGTTGATATTCAACCTGGGATCGAACCGTCCGCGAGCCTGATCGATGGCGGTATTGGCGATCGCGGGATCGTAAATTGTTCGTCCCGAAGAAGTAGCCGTCACACCGCCGAGGACGCGAATCACTTCTGCGTTTTCCAAAGCAATGCGAATCGCATCATCAAGTGATACGCGCAGTTCCTCTTCTCCATTCACCAAATGTGAAACAGTTCGCGGTTCGGAAAATGTTGTCATCGTCGCTTTGGGAAGTGATTCCGGTTTACGATGCACCATTTTTCGCTGCTCTGGCGTGATCACTGACCTTGCCTGTCTGTAATATTGACATCCAGTCAGCATTACAGTGCAGATCAGCATAAGCGCAAGAACTCTGTTAAACGGGAGATTCGTCATAACCTTAATATCGATCAAACGGCATAACCGGGCGAATCATTTCATTCCGATTCAGCGGACTCTTCATCGGTTTCTGCCAGTGCTGCGGTTTCTAACGCTTGTAACGCCTGCATCGCGTCTTCGAAGTTATGAGAATCGGCTGCGATCACCCCATCGTGCATGACGACAACGCGATCTGCATTGCGGGCGACATTCTGGTCGTGTGTAACGATTATAACGGTCAGGTGTTTTTGGGTATTTAGATCGCGAAACAAACGAATAACATCCCGACTCGTTTTGGAATCGAGATTCCCGGTCGGTTCGTCTCCCATCAATATCGAGGGGTTATTCACCAGCGCCCGGGCAATCGCGACACGTTGTTGCTGCCCGCCGGAAAGCTGGCTGGGATGATGATGCAGGCGGTCCCCCAAGCCAACCGATTCCAGTGTTTCAATAGCTCGTTGACGCCGCTGTTTTGGGGTAACACCTTTTGTATAAAGCAATGGCAGTTCTACATTTTCCAGGGCCGTTGTTCTGGAAAGAAGATTGAAATTTTGAAAGACAAACCCGAGGTGTTTGTTGCGAATCGCAGCTCGTTGGTCTTTCGACATCGAGACGACTTCTTTTCCGTCAAGCAGATAACTGCCAGAAGTCGGACGATCCAGGCAGCCGAGTGTGTTCATCAATGTCGATTTGCCTGAACCAGAAGGACCAATCAACGCGACGTACTCCCCTTTTTCGATAGTCAGCGTCGCATCCTGGAGCGCAACCACCTGCACCTCGCCAAGATCGTAAACCTTGCGAACTTCTTTCAGGACAATCAAAGACATACAGAAGAGTTTCTTTCCGAAAGAAGCAGGTTGGGAATACTAAACTCTTCTACCATTCAAATTCGTTTTTGGTTTCAGGTTCTTCTTCGAATGGTTCGTCGTCGTACATTTTTTTTGCTTCGCGGGCGATCATGATGAATGCGAGAAAGTCGTACAAAGAATGACTGACAATCGGAACCAGCAGGTTTCGTTGGCCGGTCGCATCAAACAGCCAGCCGAGGAAACCCCCAGCCATGGTTGCGAAGATTGTGTAAACCCAGGTGACCGAATGTACCAAGCCAAAGGCGACACTGCTGACCCCCAGGCCAATCCAGTACCCACCAATTGATTCGAGCCAGGTCATTAAAAAGCCGCGAAACAAAACTTCTTCGCCAATCCCAGCTAAACAGGCCAACAACGCCAATTCCAGCAGATTACACTGGCTTAACGGGCGACCGATTATTTTAAGGACGGTATCTTGAATTGATTTAAGTGGATCGAAAGGCAAATGTTCTACACCAAGAATCACCAGAAACAGTACGGCTCCTGCCAAACTGCCCCACATCACAGCGGACAAGTTCCAATGAACCTGCTCGACTGCACCTACCGAAAACACCCAGCCCAGAAATAATCCGATGACCAGCATCGCAAATTCAAAAAGACCAGCCGCATGCAAAAAATCTTCACGGTTTTGAAAAGACAAAGAGGGTACCCCTTACGAAATATAATCATTTTTGAATTAACACGAAAAAGAGAAGCATATTGTACATGATTCGAATATCAGAGAAAACCGGACACCGTGTCTACTTGTCGAAATACTTACTAAATTGATCTCGTATATTCGATAACGCACTTTCGACAAAGGAGAAGACGCATTATATTATTAACAGTAAAAGTTTGCGAACGGCTCGCAAATTATAGACAAATATCAGTTTGGTTACGGCTATCAGAATGAACCAGCCATGCTGGGATATCTGCATGCGATTTCTTTGATGCGTAGGTTAGGCTTTCCAGCCTGACAAATGTGGTTTTCAAAATGATTACTCTCTGGTTTACCAGTGAGTTCTGAATTATTAATTGAAATATCAGTGCAATTCGTGTCAGGCTGGAAAGCCTAACCTACATTTTTCTTGTTTGGTTCCGGCTATGCCGGGTTAGGTATCTATGCTTATGCGAGAGGCTTTGATTCGTAGCAAAACGCGCTGCTTTATTATTCTCATTCTGACGATGCTCTCTCTGCCCGTTAATTTTGCCTGGGCGGAACAAAGTGAGATCGAGTTTTTTGAGAAGAAAATTCGCCCGGTACTTGTTAAGCATTGTTACAAATGCCATGCGGCTGACTCTGCTTCAGTTAAGGGTGGTTTACTGCTCGATTCGCGTCAAGGGCTTATCACGGGTGGTGATTCCGGTACTGCGATTGTTTCTGGCATACCGGAAGAAAGTTTGCTGATTGAATCGCTGAAGTACGAAGGTTCGGAAATGCCTCCGGATGGAAAACTTCCAGAGAACATCGTTCGAGATTTTGAACAGTGGATTAAACGGGGAGCGATTGATCCTCGCAAATCGACAACAATTAAATCACAGACATCGGGTATCGACTGGGAAGCGGCTCGACAGTTCTGGTCATTCCAACCATTGCCGAGTGACCGGAATGACATCAAGAAGATTTCTCAATTATCGAAGCGTGAAAAAGCAAAACAGATTGCAGCGATAATCGATCAGCAACTGGATCGTTCTCTGCAAAAAGCAGGAATCGTAACGAACCAACCAGCCACGCCGCAGCATCGGATCCGCAGGCTTTATTACGATTTAACCGGCTTGCCTCCCAGCCCAACAGAAGTGATGGAGTTTGTCGCTGACCCGACGACGCAACAGTGGGAAGAAACTGTCAATAAACTGATTGCTTCCCCTCGGTTTGGGCAACATTGGGGGCGACATTGGCTCGATGTGGCACGCTATGCCGATTCAAACGGTGGCGATTTCAACGCGACACATCATAACGCCTGGCGATACCGGGATTATGTCATCGATTCATTCAATAACGATAAACCGATTGACCAGTTCTTCCGGGAACAAATTGCGGGCGACCTGTTACCAGCCGAAAGTGATCAAGAAAAAGCCGAGAAATTAATTGCAACCGGTTTTTTAATGCTTGGCCCCAAAATGCTCAGTGAACGCGATAAGCCGAAACTTCGTTTTGATGTCATCGACGAACAGATCGACACACTCGGCAAAGTCTTCCTCGGAATTTCGCTCGGCTGTGCCCGTTGTCACGATCATAAATTCGATCCCGTCCCGACAGAAGACTACTACGCGCTGGCAGGCATCTTTCATGGAACACAGGTACTTGACGGTGAGATGCAACAATATGTTTCTAATTGGAAACGCAGAAACCTTCCTATTCCCGAAGCTCACCGCAAAGCTCTTGACAACTTTCAAAAGAAACTCGCTTCTGAACAACAGAAACTGAAAGAAGCAAAAGCGAATCTGAAAATAGAGCAAAATAAACTGAGCCTGCTGGAAGAGAACTTACATGCAATCACCATCGATAATAAACAAGCTGAACTGGTCGGAGAGTGGACATCATCGACTTACTCCAAAAATTTTGTCGGTGTTGATTACCTGCATGATATGAAAAAGGAGAAAGGGAAGAAAAAAGTAATCTTCAAGGCGACACTTAAACAAGCCGGGCGGTATCGGGTTCTCTTTGCATATAACGGTTCAACAGGTCGTGATAAAAATGTTCCCGTTTCGAGCCTTTATTCAGGAACTGAAAGAAAAAGAAATATTGATCAATCTGTTAAACCGAGTATCCGCCAGAATTATGTGCTGCTTGGTGAATTTGATTACCCTGCGAACAGTGAAGTGCAGATAATTGTTTCCAATGAAGCAACAACAGGTTACGTGATTGCAGATGCGGTTCAGTTTGTGCGTCTTGATGCAACTCTCGATATGGACGCCATGAATAAACAACTAACGAAACTGAAACAAGGGCAGTCAGCTCAACAGAAAAAGATCAAACAAATAGAGACTCAACTGGCTAGATTGAAAAAAGAGTCGCCTGCTCCGATTCCGCAGGCTTTTGCAGTTCAGGAACGAGAACAGTTTGAGGATTGCTCGATACATATTCGGGGAGAGCATACAAACCTGGGAAAGAAAGTCCCTCGGGGAGTGTTGAAAATAATCAGCGGCGAAAATTCGATGCTGCATAATCCGCGAGGAAGCGGACGGCTCGAACTGGCACAATGGCTGACCGATGATGCCCATCCACTTGTCTCCCGCGTGTTTGTCAATCGTGTCTGGATGCACTTGCTGGGAGAAGGGATTGTTCGTTCGGTCGACAACTTCGGCACGCTCGGCGTTGCTCCTTCGCATCCGGAATTACTTAACGAATTAAGTCTGTATTTCATTGAAAATGACTGGTCGCAAAAAGATTTGATTCGGGCAATTGTTCTAACAAAAGCGTATCAACGATCAGCAACGCACCACGCCAATTCATTTCAAAAAGATCCGGAGAATTCCCTCTTATGGAGAGCCCACAGACGCCCGCTTACTTCAGAGCAATTGCACGATTCTTTTCTTGTTTTCCAGAATCAAATAGACGAAACGCACGGCGGCTCAACCGTCACACACCTGGGCAAAATGGCTGTTGATAACAATAAACAGGCCAATGCAATAAAAACGAATCAACATATTTCACGCCGATCTGTTTATCAGCCGGTGTTGCGAAATCAGCTCGAAGAGATACGCCAACTCTTCGATTTCGCCAACCCTGAAATGGCTGTCGGCAAACGATCAATCACCAACGTCCCGGCTCAGGCACTTTATCTGCTTAACAGTCAACAGATAAGAAAAACTGCAGAAGAAATGGTCGAAAATCTGTTTGCAAAACATGGAATCGGGTCTCCCGCAGGACTGACCGAATTATATCTGATGCTTTTTGCCCGTGAACCGAATCAATCTGAAATCGACCTGATCATAAATTTTATCGACCAGAAATCAAATCAGTCGGTTGAACAGAAAATCATCAAAGCAGCATGGCAAGATGCGGTCCAGGCTCTTCTGATTTCAACCGAATTTCGTTATCTCGATTAGACATCATCATGAAAAAAAATGAATTTCCCTTTGAGTTACGCCCTTCACGACGAAAACTGTTGCGTCAGGCGAGTTGTGGTTTTGGTGGATTGGCTTTGGCT
Organism: Planctomycetota bacterium; assembly: GCA_024278285.1. GTDB lineage: Bacteria > Planctomycetota > Planctomycetia > Planctomycetales > Planctomycetaceae > Rubinisphaera. The sequence continues at coordinate 123 of JAJRTM010000784.1, read as the reverse complement.
GATTTGCTACATCAAACCGCATCTGCAAAAAGTTCATCACAAAAGATCGGTCATCACCCCGCCCGTGCCAAGCGAGTCATATTTTTATTCATGCACGGCGGACCGAGCCATGTCGATACTTTT
>JAJRTM010000783.1 GCA_024278285.1 Planctomycetota bacterium | reverse complement strand
GCTTCCTGGCGAGTGCCATCGTAGTTTTCTCGCATCGCAACGGTTTGATATCGCAGTTCCGACATCAAATGCCCCGCAATCGCAGTCAGACGCGCTTCGGTATAACGCGCTGCAGCGGCAGGCAGACCAATAATAGAACCAAAATTTCCCTGCCCATCGATTAACGGTTCTCGCAGCGTGAAATCCTGAGCCAGCCGGACCAACGCATCGTAAACCGAACTGTCGCCATGTGGATGGTAGTTACCTGTGGTATCCCCGGTAATTTTCGCACATTTTCGCGGCTTGGCATCGTGCGTCAAACGTAAATCGTTATACATCACATACAAAATACGCCGCTGCACCGGCTTGAGACCATCCCGCACATCGGGAAGCGCACGTGACTGAATAACAGAAACGGCGTAATTCAAATACCGCCGCCTGGTTTCATCACTAAGCGATACATATTGAATCCGGTCAGATTCCGCAGCCCCACTGCTGTTCTTACTTGAATTCCCCTTCTTCGACTTCGCCAACCCACAAATCTCCACTTATATCATCAATGTAAACTCGATCAGAGAAGTTAACTAAACAAACTCTTTCAGGAATGTAATACCCCGTTGGGTAGAGAACCCCTAAAAAGTCTTAATGCTCCATCTGAAAATATTAAAAAGCCAGACGCAACTTATGACTGGCAAGCAAGCCAAAAATGGGGCTGCTCGGACTTGAACCGAGAACCAACGAATTATGAGTTCAGAATGTACCACTATTTGCAATCGCATGAAAGTCGGATTGGTGTTTTTGTAGTTAGTTTTATGCTATTGTTTGATATTGGATGACTGTCGTATAGGGGGGTCGTGGCAGCGTCAGCTAACACTCTGGCTATCAACCCCAACACTGATTTTGATTCAAACAGGGATAGCTCGACGGAGCGAACACCGGCTTCCCTGTTTTCCTTTATTCGGGATCGTTACGGGATGCGAAATCATGGCTGCATTGAACAAGCGAAAATTTGAAACTCTCTCTGAATTTTATTCGATCCTCTGTGATTTCACCTTCAGGATGAGCCTACTTCGATCAGACTTGAACTCTGATAATCCCGATGAATTTGATGAGATTATTTTGAGGCAGGTTACAGCCCTGTTGCAATTCGCAGGCAAAGCAAAAAGGATTTCAAGAGATAGTTTTCAGACAAAAGATTCTCCACTTTGGTATGTCTGGCAACTCACGCCGAAATCTTATTTGTGGAATGGTTGCCAGGCAAATTCTGTTACCGGAATCGCAGAAGCAATTGTTTTTGAATTCAGCGAGCAATGTCGCAAAGCGTGGCGATATCCTGCAGAAGCTGAAGCACCATGCCGGTTTACGCTGAACGGACTGGCGAGTATCGATTCTGGTGAATGGCCCGTGGTTATGAAAGAGCATGCCGAATCTCTTGCTCCGTGCATTGTGGGGCTTGCACATGGTCTGCAGGAATGGTTCCAGAGTTGGCCAGAAGATGAATCGTTTCTGTCAGGCTTGATTATCGATTTGAATTACGAAATGTCATTGATGCGAAAAGAGCATGAAGACCAGGAACCTGAGTGGTCCCCGCCATTAACACCTGCCCGTCTCCGTAGAATCTTCGCGGTAAATGGGCAAGCAATATCACAGAATACCCTAAAACGACGGATTGAAAAGAAGATAATACGGATTCATCCGACAAGAAGCACCACGAAGTCAATAATTGTCGATATGCGGGATCTTTCCACGGGATGGGAAGAAATTAAATAGCTCAACTATCCGCTAACTATCCGTAAGTCGCCACAAGTCGCCAAGCTGGGAAAACCTGCCATAAACATCTTTACTCCCCACTAATTGCCGCTAAATTCCCCTTGTCAATGTCGGGACGCTGTTGTTTTCGACGATCAAGCAACCCAAGACAGGGAGACTATCAAATGGCAGTTACTGAATGCGGCGAAATTACTCGGGAAAGTTGCTACATGCTTTCCGAATTCCAAAAACGAACAGGCATGAAGCGCGATGCCATGCGTACGGCTCGCAGGGCCGGGCTGAAAGTGCGTTACCTTCACGGGCGGGGGTTTGTCCTGGGAAGCGATTGGTTGGCATATCTCGAATCTCAGACCACGGAAAATCAACTGCCAGGGATTAAATGTGGCGAAGTTGCCACCAGCCACCAAGCCTAAAGCTGGCAGCTTTAGCAACGCGCATAAAAATACCCGCCAGGTGGACAGCCGGCGGGCTTTTCTTGAAACAGTTTTCCTAAGCAAAGGAACAAACAAATGATACGCGAAAAAACCAAAAACAACAATATCGATTTCAAACAAAAACGCCAAGAGATACTCGAATCAATCGCCATTGTTGCAGAGGCGAAGCGGCTGGGGTTGCGTTTGGTTTCTGATAGTCCGGGGGCATCTGGCTGGATAACTTGCCATGCGATCGGGCGGGATGATGCGACACCATCAGCAGGGATCAATATCAACAATCCTGAATATGAACGTGGCTACTATCGCGATCACGGTTCCGAATCACAAGGGTTATCGTTTTTTGATTTGGCGGTTGAACTTGGGGAACATTCAGATTTTGAATCTGCCTTTCGTCATTATTCGCAGCGGGTTGACTCGGGTGGCTTGCATTACGATGAGAGGCCACCACATGCCTGTCAGGTGACGCCAAAACAGGATGAACAATATCATCAGGCAAAACCAGCCTCAAAGAAGCGTAGCGGCTCCCCAGGTGAGTTAATCGCTGAGTACGTTTATCGTGATACAGAAAGGAACGAAATCTTCAAGGCGTGTCGGTTCCTGCAATCAGACGGCAAGAAGACATTCCGGCAAATGTCCCTTCAACCTGATGGCTGGAAACATTCGATGCAGGGTGTGGAACTGGTGCCGTACAATCTGCCTGAAATCCTTTCGCGATCTGAGGAACGTATCTTTATTTGCGAAGGCGAAAAGGATGCTGACCGACTGATATCAGAAGGGATTCTTGCCACCTGCAACCCACTGGGGGCGGGCAAGTGGAAGGCGAAATTCTCAAAATGGTTCGCAGGTCGGGAAGTGGTGATCATTCCCGATAACGATCCGGTTGGAATTGATCATGCAGAAGATGTTGCAGCGAAGTTGTACGCTGTTGCAGAATCAATCCGGGTGGTTGAATTGCCCGATCTTCCAGACAAAGGGGATGTCAGTGATTTTCTCGACAATAGCAACTCGATTGCTGATTTGTATGACGCAGCAGGTGAAACCAAACAGTGGAAACCGGAAGAGACAGAAGAGAAGTCAACCGACGATGAACAAGGCCACTGCATCAAACCAGTGTTGCCATTCAAGCCGTTTCCGTCTGACTTGCTTCCTGATGTTGCCCGTCAAGTTGTTAAAGTGGGGGCGAAGTCAATTGGTTGCGATCCCTGTTTTATCGCCTTGCCGTTGCTGGCGGTGCTGGGGGCAGTGATCGGTAACACCAGGCGGCTGATACTCAAATCGGGTTGGATTGTTCCGCCGATCATCTGGGGAGCAATTATTGGTGAATCGGGTAACCAGAAATCACCTGCTTTCAAACTGGTAATGAAGCCGGCTCGCAATCGGGAAATGAAATCGCTGGCTGAATTTGAACAACGCAAATCAGAATACGAAAGAGAACGAGCCTTCTTTGATAAAGATATGGCAGAATGGAAGAGAGACAAAAAAACAACCGATCCCCCACCAGAAGAACCAGTTCTGATCGGACCGCAACGGCTGATTGTTACTGATATCACCATCGAAGCACTGACGCAGCGGTTGCAGGCGAACCCCCGTGGTCTCTGTCTCTGCATGGATGAACTGGCAGGCTGGATTGGCGGGTTCGATAAGTATTCCAGCGGCAAAGGGGATTCGGCTCACTGGTTATCGATGTTCAACGCAGAGAACATCATCATTGACCGCAAGAGCGGCAAGGAAACAACATTCGTTCCCAGGGCAGCGGTTAATGTGATTGGCGGAATCCAACCGGGGCGTTTTCGTCAAGTGGTCGGAACAGAACACCGGGAATCGGGATTGCTCGCAAGATTCCTGCTCTGTTATCCCCCGCATAAAACGAAACAATGGACTGATGAAGGGATACCGAAAGAAGTCGAACAGAAATTATCTGACCTGATTGAATATCTGCATCAACTCGATTTTCAATCTGATGATGAGGGAAAACAGTCACCGATCTGCATCGGCATGACCGGTAAAGCAAAAGACATCTGGGTTGATTACTACAACCGGCACGCCATTGAGCAAAGCAATTTGCAAGGTGATTTAAGGGCGGCGTGGTCGAAACTCGAAGAGTACCCGGCACGTCTTGCATTAGTGCTGCACTACATCAACCGGGTTGATCCCTTCACGGAACCAGATGACAACTCGCCGATTGATGAACTGATTATGCAAAACGCCATCGACTTAACGAACTGGTTCAAGCACGAAACCAGACGAGTTTACGTGATGTTGGAGGAATCGAAAGAGGAACACGAATCCCGCCAGTTGATCGAATGGATTCAGGCCAGGGGCGGGGTTATCACGTCTCGGGAACTGCAAAGAGGCAAACGGACGCAATTCAAAACGAGTAATGAAGCTGAGAAAATGCTGGCATCACTGGTCACTAACGGCTACGGAGAATGGACTACCGAATCTGCTCCCAAGGGTGGACGTAAAAAACACGTTTTCCAGTTATGTGACAGTGTGACAAATGACACAACCCCCAAAACTTAGCTAGAAAACAATGGTTGTGTCACACTGTCACAGTGTCACACGACAAAAAAACGAAAGTAACTCAACAATGAAATCACTATTCGCTCAACATAAAACCTGTCCGATCTGTCTGACATTCGAGGCAGTCGAAGTGAAGGACGGACCAGCGAATTTCTTCAGATGTGCCGAATGCAATCAGGCCATCAAGCTGAACGCAAACGGGCGGCTGGTGCCGTGGTTGGATGTTTTTCCGCAGGTAAGAAACGATGGCGATAGCCATGAACTATCAGACCCTCAGCGGTAATAGGTTCAGCCTCTCAGGAAATCAATGGTTCCTTCTGGGCGATTCAATCACTGCAATGGCGAAGCCGATGCTCAGATATTTTCTCCCACAGAAAATAAAAAAACTGGTTGCTGCTGCCGCATACTTTGCGGGCGGACTGTATCAAAAACTCTTGCGATGACCTGCCACTTCAACCCGCGATTGATCCCAGCGATAGCCTACAGCGATAGTCTGTAACTATCGCAACGAAGAAATCGAGACGCAAAGGAACTGGTCAGTTCAAAGCCCAAACATGCGTGAGAATCTTGCTGTAATTAGGCAATGGGGGTCTTAATCTCTGCAATCTGATCAGCGGAAACCACAATCTACCGTCAGGATTTTTTGCAGCCAGTAAAAATCGCAAAGGGGGTAATTGCTGTAGGATGATTTCGGGACCACCAGGGGATTACTTGGAACAATGGCCTTGCCAGACTCGATAGGAATTCCCTATCGTAAAAAAAGCCGGCTGGTAGTGCAGCCATATAATTTGATCAGTTAGCGGCGAAAGCTGCTTCCGGAACCTCAGTCAATCGGCACTACACGATTTGGCTGGGGTTCTTTTCATTTTCAGGAAGGCATTTTAATGAACATCACCGTATTCAAACCGAAGGGCAGAACGAATTTCGTTTGCCAATGGGTTGATCCAGTTACAGGCCGGAAGAAAACCCGGTCAACAGAAACGAAAATCAAGCGAGATGCTGAACGCTTTGCAGGCAATCTCGAAAGCGAGTTACTCAACGGAACGTATCACGAGGATATCCGCATGATGTGGGAAGCCTTTCGGAAACGGTTCGATGATGAATATCTATCGGGGCATCCAGACTCAACAGGCGAACGCTATCGGACTTCATTCAACTCACTGGAACGAATTATCAACCCGAAGCTGCTTTGCAGTTTGAACGAGGCTGCAATCAGTAAGTTCCAGGCAGGCATGAGGAAACAGAAAAATGCCGAGGCTACTATCAAATCAAACCTTGTTCTCTTGAAGGTGGCTCTCACGTGGGCAGTCGATCAGAAGTTTATCCCGGTTGTTCCCAAAATACGAATGCCGAAATATACCCCAGCAATGAAGGGCAGGCCGATCACAGCGGAAGAGTTTGAGCGATTAATCGAGAAGGTTGATTCAATTAACTCGAAAACACCTGATGAGTGGATCTTTCTACTAAAAGGGCTGTGGTGGTCAGGGTTGCGGCTCGGGGAAGCTCTCAAACTTCATTGGACTGATGAAAGCAACATCTGTGTTGATCTGGAAAGTGAACTCTTCCACATCCAAGCACACGCCCAGAAAGGCCGTCGATACAGTCAAACCCCAATGGCACCCGAGTTTGCGGACATGCTGAAAGAGATTCCCAGGGGAGACCGGGAAGGATTTGTTTTCAATCCGATAGGTTCCCGTGATCGTAAACAACGAATCCGAACAGATACAGCGTCCGGGCTGATATCTGATATCGGAGAATCTGCAGGCATTAAAGTTGCTGAATCAACATCGGGCAAAACAAAGTTTGCATCTGCTCACGATCTGCGAAGGGCTTTCGGGCTTCGCTGGTCAAAGCTGATCATGCCTGCTGAATTGAAGGAATTGATGCGACATCGGGAGATTTCAACCACAATGCAGTTCTATGTTGGTGAGGATGCAAAGGCAACTGTAAAGCGGCTGAGGCAAGTCGTAGCTAACACTCCGGCTAACACCCCCGATAATCAGCCATCTGAGGAATCTGGTAATCAGTCGCAAGTCGTTACTGAGAATGGAGTTAAAAATGGGGCTGCTCGGACTTGAACCGAGAACCAACGAATTATGAGTTCGCTGCTCTAACCGATTGAGCTACAGCCCCAATGGGAAGTCAAGAAATCCCAGCACGGCTGGTCTGTTCTGACCGCCGTAACCAAATTGATACTTTCCTATAATTTGCGAGCCGTTCGCAAACTTTTACCGTTAGTAATACAGATTCAAAAACAGGAAGTCGCTTGCTGTTATGGCAACAATGCTCACTACATCTTCCAATGTTGATGGACTCTGCCAGAAACCTCGAAACCACAGTGAGCAGACAGAGGACTTTTCTGACGAACCCTGATTTCAAGACAAAAAACTGCCTCGAAAGTTCACGGAATCATACAGAATTCAATAAAAGAAACCAACCCGCTTCCTATTGAGCTTACAAGAATATTTTTACTCCGTTCAATCGTTTATTTCCGAATGATGTATCGTTTTCTACCCTGGACAAGTCGGGACAAAACAAATACCAGACACTTTTGAACAGCACACCCGCGTGAACTCTCTTATGATTCACTAAGAAAGCTCATGTGCATTTCAGCATGGCGTGTGTGGAGTTGGTTCCATTCATCGAGAGTGAGTCGCCCGAGGAAAGGACTTGGCTTTCGTTCCGTTTCCGATTTCAATCGTGATACCGCCCGTTTCAAATGATCGAGCGATTTTTGCTCATCAATCGGATCAGCGACAATTTCCGCCTCGGCTCGCTTGGGCAACTTAAAGCCAGGCGACATCGGTTGGTTAAGAATTTTATTCTTAAGAAATATTCGCATCCCCAATCGCACGATCCACGGCAGCGGCGGTGTTTCAAAACCATCAATCGATTTTTCCATCACTCGTGCAAGATGTTCGAAGATTTGACCAGCCGACCAGTTTCCTGTTGTGGTCGCATTCAATGAAACAAGTCGCTGTGCATCGGCAACCAGTTCGTCAAGATTCGCATACTGAATTTCTCGACGTAAAGATTTTTTCGTATCAACCATTGAATGCCTTCGTACATACTCCGACAGAAAAAGATCTATTTTACTTCTTCAATAGTCTCTGGTTTGGGAGACTCTTTTTTCTCTTTCGTTGCAGGAGTTTTACTGGCTGCTGGTTTTGTTTCTTTTTTTGGTTCCTCTTTGGCAGCCTTTTTCTCTGGCTCGGTCGTTTTGGGTTGTTCTGCTTTTTTAGGCTCAGAAGATTTGGTTTTTGAAGCTTCTGTTTTGGGGGGGCTTGATTCGGCTTCAGTTTTGTCATCAGCAGTAGGGTCGATAATGGTCGCTTTAATGATGTAATCCAAATTGGGAAATTCTTTATTCAGATAAGCATTTCCTTCAGATTGGATTCTTCCTTGCTTTGGAGTTTGGCGATATTCAGCATTGATGGCATCCACCACATCCATCCCTTGAATGACTTTGGCAAATGGTGAAAATCCCTGCGGATTCAAGTTGGCCGTATTATCTTTGTAATTAATGAAGATTTGGGCGGTGCGAGAATTGGGTGCACTGCTTTTTGCGAAAGAGATTGTTCCACGTCTGTTTTTCTGAAGCACCTTTTCATCTGGAATCATATTATTAACCCACTTTTTCTGAACTTTTGGGTCTCCATTAATTCCCCATTGAACCATAAAGCCAGGGATAACGCGAAAGAAACGGCAACCATCGTAAAACCCGGAAGTGACCAACTCTTTGAAGCGGGCAGCTCCAATTGGTGCCCAGCCGCTGTAAGCCTCTACGATGAAGTCACCTTTACTGGTCTCAAATTTCACTTGAAATGTTTCACCTGGTTCGGGTTCCGAATCGCCTGCCGGTGCAGATAGATCACTCACACCTGGAACTGTTGGCGAACTCGCTTCAGGTTCGCCTGGCTTGGAGCGAATACATCCCGCGACAACAAAAACAGAGAGCATCAAAATAAACAGAGGCAACGCAGACGGTAATCGAAAACAACGCATAATCAACTTTTCCTCAAACGTAAAAAACAGAAATGAATCCCACAATTGTATCTATTCAGCATTGATGTAGGGTCCGCTACCCGCGGACCACGATGGGAAGTGGATCCCCCTATTTCACGCGGTGGTCCGCAATAGCGGACCCTACTAACAACCTATAATACAATTGTAGCCAGTTCAAACAGAAGGGAAAGGGATGACAGATTCCAGCGGTAGAGAAAGCGAACTTCTCCCGGCTAAATTGCTTGAATGACAGGGAAAGATCAGCCAAGTTCTTGAATAGGGGCAGCCGGGCCATCGACCAGTGGGGTGGGGCGACCGCTGGGAGTTATCCAGGCACTATAGGGATCGATCCCCAGTTTTCTGAAGACGATCGCACCGAGATCGCCGGGGCCCAAACGTCGCTTTTCGATTGAACCACCACGCCGGTCGGTCGCTCCGATCACCTGACCGCCGGGGACTCCTGCACCGGCAACAAGCATCGACATAACTGGCGTCCAATGACCACGCCCATTTGTTTTTGTCAAAACCGGACCGCGCCCGAATTCTCCCAAGACAAGAACGAGTGTTGAATCGAGCAGACCGCGCTGTTCCAAGTCGTTAATCAGCGTTGTAATCCCATGATCGAAAACAGGCAGCATCGGCTTTAAGCCTTTCACAATCCCGCCCCACTTCACTTCATCGCCATGATGATCCCAATGCCCCCACGCATCGCTGAGCGTGACGAAGGTTACTCCCGATTCAACCAACCGTCTTGCCAAAAGCGTTTTTTCGCCGAAAGAATGCTTCCCATATTGATCACGGACTTCTTGCGATTCTTGACTCAGATCAAATGCCTTGGAAACTTTCCCCGAAAGGACCATGTCGTACGCTTCTTGCACATAACGTTCTTGAAGCAGGAAACCGGGAGAACCGTCGGCTTGTTTTTTTAATCGATCCAGTTTGAATCGCAAATCGTTTCGATCACTCAAGCGAGGAATTTCAATCCCCTGGGGCATCCCGAATTTTCCCGCAGACTTCACTCCATCGAGAGGTTCGTAGCGGTGTCCGAGTAATCCTGCCCCATAAATGTCTGAAACCATACTATCTGCCAGCGCAACGTTGGCGGGCATTCCTGTCACATTCGGACCACGGAATTTTGCAGCGACTGATCCCATGGAAGGGTAGCCGCCGCCATCTCGATTATCATTCGTTCGGCGAGATTTCGGATTAGCCGCCTGGAATGTAGTTGGGGTATGATTACTCGCGGTGGCATCCATCGAACGAATGATGGCGAACTTCTCCATCATCGCGGCTTGTTTTGGAAAGTGTTCGCAAATTTCGATTCCACTAACCGAAGTTGAAATGGGCGAAAACGGCCCGCGAATTTCTTTCGGTGCCTGCGG